>DASRES010000023.1 GCA_035651955.1 Acidimicrobiia bacterium | reverse complement strand
GCCCATTCGTCGCAGACCGGTGACGCCGCGAAGGAGATGAAGGCGGTCCTCGGCGCGATCCCGTCGACCGAGCCGGCCGCGAACGGCGACGACGACAACGACGACGCCGAGCCCGACCCGCAGGACGTCGTCGCTGCGACCGTCGAGCGGGCGGCCCGGGCGCGTGGCCGTCACGCGAACCTGTCGATGTTCGCGTTCACCGCGACGCCGAAGGGCAAGACGCTCGAGCTCTTCGGCGAGCGCGACGGGCCGGACGGCACGTACCGGCCGTTCCACCTCTACTCGATGCGCCAGGCGATCGAGGAGGGCTTCATCCTCGACGTCCTCGCCAACTACACGACCTACAGCACGTATTTCCGGCTCCAGGACGCGATCGCCGACGATCCCGAGGTCGAGTCACGCAAGGCGTCGGCCAAGATCGCCGCGTTCGTGTCGCTGCATCCCGACAACATGAAGCAGCGGGCGAAGATCGTCGTCGACCACTACCGGGCGCACACCCGTCACGAGATCGGCGGGAAGGCGAAGGCGATGGTCGTGTGCCGATCGCGACTCCACGCGGTCCGCATGAAGCTCGCGATCGACGGCAACCTCGCCGAGCAGGGCATCGGCGACGTTTCGGCGCTCGTCGCTTTCTCGGGAACCGTGACGGACCCGTCGACGGGCACCGAGTTCACCGAGCCCAAGATGAACCGCTTCCCCGAGCGGGAGACGGCCGAGCGATTCGCCCTGCCCGGGCACCACCTGCTCGTCGTCGCCGAGAAGTTCCAGACCGGGTTCGACCAGCCACTGCTGCACACGATGTTCGTCGACAAGCGCCTGTCGGGCGTCAACGCCGTGCAGACGCTGTCACGCCTTAACCGCATCCATCCCGAGAAGAACTCGACGTTCGTCCTCGACTTCGCGAACGAGGCCGACGAGATCGAGCGCGCGTTCGCGCCGTTCTACGAGTGCACGCTCGCCACGCCTACGGATCCGAACACGTTGTTCGACGCGCGCGCCGCGCTGGACGTCTTCGGTGTGCTGCGTGACGACGAGATCGAGGCGTTCGCGGCGCTGTGGTTCGGCGGCACGCGCAACGACGCCACCCTGCACGCGAAGCTCTACGAGCAGCTCGATCCGGCCCGGGGACGCTTCACCGAGCTCGACGAGGACGATCAGCACGAGTTCCGTCGGGCGTTGGAGCGGTTCGTCAACCTGTACGCGTTCCTCGCGCAGGTGCTCTCGCTCGCGGACACGTCGCTGGAGAAGCGCTACGTCTACTGCCGGATGCTCCGGCTGCGGTTGCCACGGGAGGAAGCGGTCGCGCTCGACCTCGAGCTCGACCTCACGCACCTTCGCGTTGCGAAGACGGGCACCGCGAACATCTCGCTCGGCGGTGACGAGCCGAAGCCGTTGACCACGTTCACCGGCGATGGCACCGGCTCGCGGTATCTGCCGGGCATGGAGCCGCTGTCGGACGTGATCCGCCGGTTCAACGAGACGTACGGGCTCGACCTCACCGAGGCCGACGCGTTGCACCTGCACGGGATCGTCGCCGACATGTCGAGCAATCCGAAGCTCCAGCAGCAGGCCGCCGCGAACACGAAGGAGAACTTCGGCATCCCGTTCGCGGACGCGTTCACCGACGCCGTCGTGGAGCGTCAGTACAGCGCCGAGGAGCTCACGTACCGCTTGCTCGATGACGCGCAGTTCGCGGGTGACGTGCGTGCGTGGATGCTCCCCGAAGTGTACGAGCGGGCGCGGGTCGGGTTCCAGAAGACCTGCCCACTCGGCGACCTGCTGGAGCGCGGCGAGGACCAGCACCTCGAGTACAAGTCGACCCTGCGGTGGGATCTGCGCGAGCAGAAGAAGAGCCGCGTGATGGAAAGCGCGGTGCTGAAGACGATCGCCGCGTTCCTCAACGATAGGTTCGGCGGCACGCTGCTCATCGGAGTGGCCGACGACTCGTCGACGGGCGGGGGAACGGTCGTCGGCCTCGAGCCCGACTACGCGACGCTGCACAAGGACGGCAAGGACGACCGCGACCTCTTCCAGCTCCACCTGACCCAGCTCGTCGCGAACGCGGTCGGGCTGGCTGCAGCCGCGAACGTGACGACGCAGATCCAGACGGTGGACGGGAAAGACGTCTGTCGCGTGCACGTCGAGCCGAGCGGCCATCCGGTGTCGGCCGAGCTGCCGGGCGCGGAGAAGGGCAAGCCGGTGTTCTTCGCGCGCCTGAACAACAGGACGCAGGCCGTCGACGACGAGCTCCAGATCGAACACTACGTGCACGACCGCTGGAATCCGTAGGTGAGGAGGATCGTGCCTGAGGATGACCTCGAGACCATGGTTCGTGAGTTCCGCGCGAGCGTTGCCGCGGACCTGGAGACGCAACACCGTCGGATCGACGGTCTGAGTGACGAGGTACGTCGCCGGATCGGGACCGCAGAGACTGCGATCCTCAACGGGATTCGCGACCTCCGCGGACGGCTCGATCGCCGGCTCGAACGGGTTGAGGTCCGTACGGGCGAGATCGAAGCTCGTATCGGTTCGATCGAGCAGCGCTTCAACGGCGACTGAGGCCTGCGCCTTGACGGGCGAACGTGTGTTCGATAAGATGCCAGCATGTTCGGCCAGGGCAGGGTCGGACACCCCGGAGACGGCGCGGCGGAGACGTCCGAGCAGTCGGAGCTCTTGACGCGTCTTCGTGCGTGTTCGACGGAGGAGCTGAAGTTCGCGTTCGGGCAGTTGGACGCGTTGGAGAACGCCGTGCGCGTCCAACGGCTGCACGTGTTGGCGGTGCTCGACGAGCGCGACGCCGGCGCCGACGACGGAGCGCTCGACACGGAGGGTTGGGTGGCGGCGCAGTCGTTGGTGACGCGTCCGCACGCGGTGCAGCAGGTCGCGACGGCGAGGAGGCTGAAGGAGCTCCAGCACATCGCGAAGGTCGCGGCGCGGGGTGAGCTGTCGTGGGATCAGCTCGCGCCGCTGGCACAGATCGCGAACGACGAGACCGATGAGTGGTGGGCGCAGCACGGGCGCGGCTACTCGCCCGCCCAGCTCGCGTACCGGGCCCGGCTCAAGCGCACCGCGCGTGAACAGGACGATGTGGAGCGCCAGCGGCAGCGGTCGCTGGTGTGGTGGTTCGACGCGCGGGTGAAGATGTTGCGCATCAAAGGCCGGCTGACCGCGGAGCAGGGCGAGCGGCTGACGCGTGCGTTGGAGCGGATCGTGGAGCGCGATCCGATCGGCCCGGACGGCACTGTCGAGTCGTGGGAGGCACGCTACGCGGACGCACTCGCCGAGCTGGCCGGTGTGAACATCGCGGCGGACAGCGACACGGATCGCGCGTGTGTCGTCGTGCACCTGGAGTACGACACCGCGACGGGCTTCGTGGGTGAGCACGACGAGCCGATCTCGCCCGAGGTGTGCCGCCGGTTGGTTTGCGACGCGTGGCTCCAGGTGCTGATCCGCGACGCGTTCGGCAACCCGGTGGGGCTCGGCGCCCGGCAACGCACCGTGTCGCCCGCACTGGCGCGCGTGTTGCGCCATCGGGATCGCACGTGCCGGTTCCCCGGCTGTGCGCGGACGTGGGGGCTGCACGCGCATCACATGGTGCATGACGAGCACGGTGGGCCGACCGAGGCGGCGAACCTGCTGATGCTGTGCCCGCGCCACCACCGTTGGGTGCACGAGCACGGGTGGCGCGTACGCGGCGATCCGAACCGTCTCGACGGGCTCGTGTTCCGACGACCCGACGGCCGCGTGTACGCGCCCGGCCCACCACCCCTCGACCCGAACACCAGGGGTCGCGTCTTCGCGGCGTAGCGCGGCGCGACCATCGGGGAATGGCGAAGCTGGTGATCCAAGGCGACGACATCGTCGTGCGCATGAGCGGGCTCGAGAAGCTCGCCGCGTTCCACGGGGACGTGCGCGTCCCGCTGCGCGCGGTCGCGAACGTCCGCGTCGCCGACGCTGCGTACCGCGAGCTGCGTGGCATCCGCGCGCCGGGGACGGGTTGGCCGGGACGGATCGCGATCGGGACGCGTCGCTACTCGGGCAGGAAGGACTTCGCGTGCATCGTCGGGAAGCAGGCGGCGGTCGTCGTCGAGCTCGACGGGGCGCCCTACGGCCGGCTCGTGATCGGGTCGAGCGACCCGGAGGGTGACGCCCGCCGCGTCGCGGCTGCGCTGCCGGGGCAGCGGTCGTAGGCTGACGTCGCCGTCAGGTCGAGCCCGAGCCGCAGGAGGACCTCGCGATGCGCGTCGAGGACATGATCCTGATCAGCGTCGACGACCACGTGGTCGAGCCGCCCGACATGTTCGAGGGTCGCCTTCCGGCGAAGTACGCGGACGTCGCGCCGCGCCTCGTGCGCAAGGACGACGGCACCGACGTGTGGATGTACGACGGCAAGGAGATCCCCAACATCGGGCTCAACGCGGTCGCCGGTCGTCCGCTCGAGGAGTACGGCATGGAGCCGACCTCCTTCGACGAGATCCGCGACGGCTGCTTCGACGTGCACAAGCGGATCGGGGACATGAACGTCAACGGCGTCCTCGCGTCGATGTGCTTCTCGTCGTTCCCGAACCTGTGCGGTCAGCTCTTCTCGCGCTCGTCGGACCTCGACGCGGGCCACGCGATCCTCCGCGCGTACAACGACTGGCACGTCGACGCGTGGTGCGGCGCGTACCCGGGGCGGTTCATCCCGCTCGGGCTCGTCCCCATCTGGGATCCGGCGCTGATGGCCGACGAGGTCCACCGCCTCGCGGACAAGGGCTGCCACGCCGTCTCGTTCTCGGAGAATCCCGCGAAGCTGCGACTGCCGAGCTTCCACTCGGACCACTGGGACCCGTTCTGGCAGGCCTGCGTCGACGAGGGGACGATCGTCTGCCTGCACATCGGGTCGAGCTCGACGCTCGTGGTGACCGCCGAGGACGCGCCGATCGACGTCCTCATCAGCCTGCAGCCGATGAACATCGTGCAGTGCGCGGCCGACCTGCTGTGGTCGCCCGTGCTCCGCAAGTTCCGCGACTTGCGGATCGCGTTGTCGGAGGGCGGGATCGGCTGGATCCCGTACTTCTTCGACCGCGTCGACTGGATCTACACGCGCCACCACCGCTGGACCGGCCAGGACTTCGGCGACCAGCTGCCGAGCCAGTTCTTCCGCGAGCGGTTCGTCACCTGCTTCATCGACGACCCGTCCGGCGTCCCGAACCGTCACCGGGTCGGGATCGACACGATCACCTGGGAGTGCGACTACCCGCACTCCGACACGACGTGGCCGACGTCGCCGGAGTTCCTCATGAAGAGCATGGACGGCGTGCCCGACGACGAGATCGACAAGATCACGTGGCGGAACGCGTCGCGCCACTTCCGGTTCGACCCGTTCGCGACCCGGCCACGGCAGGAGTGCACGGTCGGCGCGCTGCGCGCGCAGGCCACCGACGTCGACATCACGCCCAAGAGCGTGGGCAAGCGCCCGGGCATGACGAAGGCCGCCGACCTGCTCGGCGCGGGAGCACGCCGGGCGAAGTGACCCTGTAGTCTCCGCGGCCGTGTCGCAACCCGAACGGCCGCTCGACCCGGTGCGCGTCGCGTCCGGGGCGGCGATCCGGTGGGCCTGGCAGCACGCGATGCGGCTCGGCACGATCGGCCCGAACAGTCGTCGGGGCCGGCGCTTCGGGCACCTCGGGCGGGGGAGCGCGATCTGCTTCCCGGCCAGCGCGCTGTTCGGCGAGCGCTGGATCAGCATCGGCGACGACTGCATGATCGGCCCGTACTCGAGCCTGTCCGCGGGCGTGTCACCCGAGCACGTCCCCGACCACGACCCGGTGATCGAGATCGGTGACCGCACGGTGATCGGGAAGGGGAGCGGCATCGTCGGCCATCGCGAGATCGTCATCGGCGACGACGTGTGGACCGGCCACCACGTCTACATCACGGACGCGAACCACGGGTACGAGGACGTCACCCTGCCCATCGGCAAGCAGTTCTCGGAACCGCGACCCGTCTCGATCGGGTCCGACTCGTGGCTCGGCCACGGTGCGGTCGTGCTGCCCGGTGCGACGATCGGCCGGCACGTGGTGATCGGCGCGGGCGCGGTCGTCACCGGCGAGATCCCCGACTTCTCCGTCGCGGTCGGCAACCCGGCGCGGGTCATCCGCCGCTACGTGCTCGGCGAGGGCTGGGTGCGGGTCCCCGATCTCGACGACCTGCCGGTGTTGCCGTCTCAGCCCGCGGGGCTCGGATAGCTCGGAGGCGTGTCGGCCGGTGGCAGCGTCTTGAAGATCGTCACCGCGTCCGCCGGGTTGAACACGTCGGCGTCGCCGCTCGGCCACTGACCGGGCAGGTACCGCTGGCCGCCGCGCGCGTACTCGTACATCCCCTTGCCGTCGTTGCCGACCTCGTCGGGGCCCGTCGCGTCGGGGTTCCACCAGATGAGCGTCGCGTCGTCGCCGCCGAAGTAGTCGGTCGTCGGCCAGATGCCGTGGTTGCCCCACGACACGTGCAGCAACGTGGGATGGGTCGGGCCGCTCGGATACCGGAACAGGCCGTCGCGGAACGTCTGCGCGGTCAGGTGCGGGCCGGCGAGGTGCACGCCAGTGAAGAAGATGAGCGGTGACTGGACGAGCTCGGGGTACGTCTTCGCGGCCGGCGGGTGACCCGTCTGCCACGTGAGGATCTGGGCGAGCTGGTCGTTCGCCTCGTCGCCCCGGGCGGGCAGCAGCGACACGCCGAACGCGTGCGACCACTGCTTCTGGTCGTACGTCCGGCCGAACAACGTCGTGTCCGTGTAGACGGTGCCGAGCACGATCCACTCGGGGAAGTAGCCCTGCCGTGTCGCCTCGCTCGTGAAGTACGACGGCATGACGGGGTCGGCACCGAGGATCACCGACGTCACGCCCGCGGCCTTCATCTGGCTGACGACGGTGCGCGCCGTCTCCTGGGCCTTCGTGAGGTCGAACGGGTAGGCGACGTCGGCCGCGAGCTTCACGTGGCTCTTCGCGAGCAGCGACGTGAAGTGCGCCGCGCTCGCCGCGAACGTCCCGCTGTCGTCGTCGTAGCGGATGAGCCCGAACTTGCGCGTCTCGTTCCGCATCGCCGGGTCGCCCGCGTGCGTGGCCTTCCGGCCCGCGACCTCCTTGCTGATGAACTCCGCCCAGTGGACGGCGGCCTGCTCGAAGGACGGCTCCGTGGGCCAGATGTACGGCGCGCGCTGGTCCACGAAGCTCTGGGGCTGCGCGAGCGTGCAGTCGCCGACGCACAGCACGCCGTGCGCGGCGAGCTCGTCCGCGTACGCGCTCGTCATCTGCGGGCCGCCCCATGACGCGAACGCGTGGATCTGCGTCGCGACCCTGATCGCGTCGGCCTTCGCGGCCGCGTCGTCGTCGTCCGAGCCGCTCGCCTTGACGAACACGAGCTTCACCTTGCGTCCGTACATCTCGTAGTGCGACTCGAAGAAGTTCACGTACGCCTGCTGCGTGGCCTCCTCCGCCTTGACGGTCTCGTCGGCGCCGCTGCGCTCGAAGAAGACCTGCTGCAACAGGTCGGGCTGCTGCTCGTAGACGGCGACGGTGATCGTGTCGCCGGTGACACCGTTGGCGGTCGCGCCGCCGTTGTTGCCGTGGAACGGCGGGACGCACGGCGGCGCGTACGACAGCGGCACCTTCACCTTGCCGGTGCGGGTGTCGCAGTTGGGACCCCAATCGATCTTCGCGTCACGCGAGAAGAGCGGCGGCTCGCCGTTGCGTTGCGCGGTCGCGTTCACCGTGGACGACTTCTTGCTGCTGCCGCCGCCCATCGTGGCGACGACCGCGGCGACGACCGCGATGACGACGACGACGGCGAGCACCGGGACGTAGCGGCGCCACGCGCGGCTGCGGGAACGGTTGGGGGTCGGCGGGGTCGGCTGCATGCGGGCCGACACGCTACGCGCGCGGCCCGCACGCCGCTGCTACTTGACGATCCCTTTACCCGCCGGTGCCCGCCGGAGACGGGTACGACGGCGGTGTGTCCGACGCGGGCAGCGTCTTGTAGATCGTGACCGCGCCGTTCGGGTCGAAGAAGCCGGGATCCTGGCTCGGGAACTGCCCGAGGCGGTACCGCTTCCCGCCGTCGACGTACTCCCACAGCCCGGTCCCGTTGTGACCGACCTCGTCGACGCCCGATGCCGTCGGGTTCCACCAGATCTCCGTCGCGTCGTCGATCCCGCCGAGATCGGTTCCCGGCCACAGGCCGTGATGGCCGCGCGAGATCGTCACCGTCGTCGGGCCGCCGCCGACGATCGGCGCGCGGAACAGCCCGGCCTCGAACGTCTGGGGTGTCAGGTTCGGCCCCGCGAGATGGACGCCCGTGAAGAAGATCGACGGGTCGTAGTTCGTGACGTCGTAGATGTTCGACGGCGGCTTCTTGCCGTACTGCCACTCGTAGAGGTTGAACGCGTTGTCGGTCTGCTGCTCGCCGCGCGCCGGCGTGAGCGAGAACCCGAACGCGTGGACCCACTGCTTCTGGTCGTACGTCCGTCCGAAGATCGCGGTGTCGATGAAGACGTTCGGCCCGATCACCCACTCCGGGAAGTAGTTCTGCTTCGTCGCCTCGTCGGTGAAGTACTTGGGCATGATTGGGTCACCCATCATGATGATGGTCGTCACGCCGGCGCTCTTGAACTTGGCGATCGTCGTGCGCGCGAGCTCGCTCGCCTGGGTCAGGTCGAGCGGGTAGCTGACGTCGGTCGCCGCCTTGACGTGGTACTTCGCGAGCGCGTCCTGCAGGTTGTGGAAGAGCTCCGTGTACTGCCCGTCGGGCGTGTTGTAGTGGAGGATCCCGAACACTCGGTCCTTGTCCTTCACCGCGTCGCCGCCGTGCACGGCCTTCTTCCCGCCGAGCTGCTTGCCGATCATCTCGCCCGAGAGCTGCGCCGCCTGGTCGGTCAGCGGGCCGAACTCCCATAGGTACGGCTCGCGCGCCTTCACGAAGCTGGTCGGATACGTGCCCGCGCAGTTGCCGACGCACACGATGTGCTCGGCTGCGAGCTGATCGGCGAACGCGCTCGTCTCGGCCGGACCGCCGAACACCGCGAACGGCTTGATGTCGGTGGCGATCTTGATCGCGTCGGCCTTCGCCGCCGCCTCGTCGGCCGGGCCGCCGGTCGCGTGGTACTTCACGAAGTCGACCTTGCGGCCGTACATCTCGAAGTGCGACTCGTACAGCTTGCCGAAGTCGATGATCTGGTCGGCGTTGGTGTCCGGCGTGATGTTCGCACCCGCGCCGGTGAGGAACGCGCCCTGGAGCGGGTCGTTCTGCCCGACGTAGACGGCGACCGTGATGGTGTCAGCGGTGACACCCGGCGCCGTCGCGCCCCCGTTGTTGCCCTTGAAGGGCTCGACGCACGGTGGCGCGTAGATGGACGGGATCTTCACCTTGCCAGTGGTCGTGTCGCAGTTCGGGCCCCAGTCCACCTTCAGCGACTTGTCGAACATCACGGGACCGTTGCCCGACGCGCTTACGGACGCCGCGTTGTTCTTCTTGCCTCCGCCGCCGCCGCTCGTCGCGCCGAACACCGCGACGACGATCGCGATGACGGCCACGACGGCCACGATCGGGCCGTAGCGACGCAGCGCGCTGGCGCGCCGGGGGCCAGAGGGTCGCGACTGCATGCTCACTCGTCTGCACCTCCTGTGCCCGGACGGCTGCCCGAGCGCGCGACGACGGATTCGGTGGTTCCCAGGTACGACGCGACGACGCGCGGGTCCTGGACGACCTCGTCCGGCGGACCCGTCGCGATCACCTCGCCGAGGTCGAGCGCGACGATCCGGTCCGACATCGACGTCAGGAGCGTGACGTCGTGCTCGATGACGAGGATGCTCGCGCCGAGCGCCTCGCGGATCCGCAGGAGCAGCGGCCCGAGCGCCTCGGCCTCGCGCTGCGCGATGCCCGATGACGGCTCGTCGAGGAGGAGCACCGACGGTCCGTGTGCGAGCACGCACGCGAGGTCGACGATCCGCCGGCTCCCGGTGGACAGCTCGCGCACGAACTTGTCGCGGAACGCGTCGAGGCCCATGAGCGCGATCAGCTCCTCGACGCGCTCGGCGACGTCGGCCTCGGAGTCGGTCACCGCGGGGAGGTTCAGCGCCGCGGCGATCGGGTCACGCACCTCGACGTGCGTCTCGAGCGCGACCGCGATCGTCTCGGCGACCGTGAGTGCCGGGAACAGCCGCCCGTCCTGGAACGACCGGCCGAGACCGAGCCGCGCGCGCCGCTGCGGCGACGTGCGGGTGATGTCGAGTGCCTCGCCGTCGACCGTCAGCGTCACGGTGCCGAGGTCCGCGGGCAGGAAGCCCGACACGACGTCGAAGAGCGTCGTCTTGCCGGCACCGTTCGGCCCGATGAAGCCGAGCACCTCGCCGGGCGCGACGTCGAACCCCACGTCGCGCAGCGCGGTGATCCCGCCGAAGCGCTTCGTCACGTCACGCACGGACAGGCGCGCCTCGCCCGCCGGCACGGTCGCGTGCCCGTTCCTGCGACCGTTGCCGTTGCGCGCCGGCGCCGCAGGCACGCGCAGCGGCTCCATCGACGGTGGCTCGGCGTCGCCCGTCACGCTCGCCGCGCGATCCCCATGGTCGCGCTCGCTGCTCGACGGGATACCCGCCTCGCGGACGCTCGCCGCTCCCTCCAGGAACACGGACCGCAGGATGTCGGGACGGTCGAGGAGCTCGGCGGTCGGGCCGTGGAAGCGGATCTCGCCCTTCTCCATGAAGTACGCGGTCTCGGCGACCGTGAGCGCGACGTTCACCGACTGCTCGACGAGGATGATCGTCGTTCCCGCCTCGCGCAGCGTGCGGACGATCTCGAGCAACTGCTCGACGACCGCGGGCGCGAGCCCGAGTGACAGCTCGTCGATCATCAGCAGGCGCGGCCGTTCGATGAACGCCATGCCCAGCGTCAGCATCTGCTGCTGACCGCCCGAGAGGTTGCCGGCCGGCTCGTCGAGCCGGTCGCGCAACACCGGGAAGATCCCCAGCACGCGCTCGGTCGCGTCGCGTACGTGCGTGGCGTCGTGGCGGCGCAGCCAGCCGGCGAGCTGGAGGTTCTCGGCGACGGTCAGTGACGGGAACACGCCCTGACCGCCCGGCACCTGGACGACGCCGCGCTGGGCGATCTCGTCCGGCGGCGTGTGCGTCATGTCACGGCCGTCGAACACGATCGCGCCCGCGCTCGCCTCGACCAGGCCGGAGATCGCCTTCAGCAGCGTCGACTTCCCGGCCCCGTTGGTGCCGAGCAGCGCGACGATCTCGCCCTCGTCGACCTCGAGATCGACGCCGAACAGCACCTGGACGCCGTCGTACTCCACCTCGACGCCGCGCGCGAGCAGCAGCTTCACGCGGCCCTGCCGGCGCTCGTACAGCACCTCCGCCTGGGCGGCCGCCGCGGTCCACACCTTGCGGATGTCGTCGTTCACCTCGCTGCCCGCCGAGGCGATGATCAGCGAGCCGATCACGAAGACGGGGACCATCAGCAGCAGCCCGCCCCGGATGCCCCACGCGTCGGCCGCGCTGCCGATGATCGGCAGGAGCACGAGCCCGGGCAGGATCCACAGCCCCGCGACGGCGAACCCGAACGAGCGGGCCTTCGGGGGCATCGCGAGCGAGAGCGCCGCGAAGATGCCCGGGATCAGGATGACGACGATGCCCGAGACGATCACGTTCATGGCGATCGCGACAGGCAGCGTCGGGCTCAACGCGAACCCCGTCCACGCGGCCGCCACGACGAAGCCGACGATGGCGAGGAACCGCAGCACGAGCGCGGCGTCGCGCGCGAGCAGGCGCGTCGCGATCGGGATGCCCACGAACAGTCCGACGAGCTGGGCCGGCTCCACGGCAGCCGCGATGTACCCGCGGGCCCGCTCGTCGAGATGGAACGTCTGCGAGTAGAAGAGCGACCCGAGGCTGAGCAGCCCGAGGAACGCGACGGCGAGGAACGGCAGCGCGTAGAAGACGCGGCGCAGCGTGCCCACGCTCCACACGATCCGCCACGACTCGGCCATCGACGGCGGGATGTCCTCGGTGTCGCGGACCTCGTCGCTCACGCCCATCGCGGCGCGCTCGAAGTGACCACGCAGGGGCTCGCGCAGGCGCAGCGCGAGGATGACGAACACGAGCGTCGGCAGGCCGTAGACGACGAAGGGCGTCCGCCAGCCGAAGTAGTACGCGAGCAGGCCGGCGAAGAGCGGGCCGATGCACGCACCGACCGCGTACGCGGCGCGGTGTGCCGCGTAGACGTTCGGACGCGCGGGGATGTCGTAGTAGTCGGACAGCAGCGAGTTGTGCGTCGGGACGATCGTGGCGCCGCCGAGCCCGGAGCCGGCCCGAGCGAGGCCGAGCACCCAGAGGACCGGCGCGAAGCCCGTCAGCACCGAGAAGACACCCCACGCGAGCGCGCCCCAGGTCGCGATCCGGACACGCGACCACCGGTCCGCGTAGAACCCGATCGGCACCGCGATGACGAGCGCGGCCGCGCCCGTCAACCCGACGACCGCGAGGATCGCCTGGGTGTTCAGGCCGAACGCGTCGCGGATGTTCGGGAGCAACACGTCGAACGCGCGCTGGTCGAACTGCTCCACCGTCGCCAGTCCGAACAGCACGACGAGCGGGTACAGCGCCGCGCCGCCGCCGAGCGTCGAGAACCAGGTGCGCACGCGGTTCACGAGTGCAACCCCTGACTGATCGCGTCGGCTGTCTCCTCGGCCTCGGCCTCGGCGGCCGCCTGGTCGGCCCGTGGGACGGGCTCGGGTTGTCGCACGTCGGCGACGAGGCTCGGGACGACCACGCCGCGCCGGTGGGCGACCTTGCGCAGGTACCAGTCGCGCACGTCGTACATCACCGCACCGAGACCGCCGGGGGCGATCATCAGGACGAGGAGGAGCCCGGCACCCGTCGCCAGGAACCGGTAGTCGGACGGCACGAACCAGTCCACGCCGCGGACGTACGTCGCGCCGAGCAGCGCGCCCGGCACGGAGCCGAGCCCGCCGATCACGACCATGGTGAAGACCGTGAGGCTCTCCTCGGGCTGGTACGGCGCCGTGCCGAGGCCGGTCTGGTGGTGCACGAACAGCGCGCCCGCGAACGCGGCGAGGAACCCGGAGAAGGCGAACGCCGCGAGCTTCGTGCGCGTCGCGTCGACACCGAACGAGCGCGCGGCGCGCTCGTTCTCGCGGATGCCGATCAGCACGCGGCCGGTGCGGCTGCGACGGACGCCTCGCACCATCGCGAGCGCGATGACGAGACACGCGAGCGTCAGGTAGTAGAAGCGCGTCTCGCTGGCGACGTCCACGCTGCCGAAGATCGGCGGTCGGTCGATGCGCAGCGCGGGCAGCCAGTTCGAGAAGAACTGACGGTTGAGGAAGTACGACGACGCGGCGAGCGCGAACGCGAGCGTCATCACCGCGAGGGTCAACCCACCGCGTCTGATGGCCGGGAAGCCGATGACGACCGCGATGACCGCGCCCGCGAGCCCGGCGACCACGAGCGCGATCGACAGGTCCCAGCCGAGGCGCGACGTGAGCGAGCCGCCCACCGCCGCGCCGATCCCCACGAACGCCATCTGGCCCAGGCTCACCTGGCCGGCCCAGCCCGTCAGCACGACGAGCGAGAGGCCGATGATGCCGAAGATCACGATCGCCGCCGCGAGGTTGACGCGGCTCTGGTCGAGCCACGCGGGGAGCGTGAGCAGGAACGCGCACACCGCGAGGCCGAGTCCCCAGCGCGCGTAGCGGACCTCGGGGAGGCGCACGAGCTCGCGGGGGACGGGCCGCACCTCGCGCGCCGCCTGCCAGGTCGACGTCTCGTCGCTGTCGATGCGCGACGTGCGACGCGACTGACGGATGAGCAGCAGCGCGCCGAGGATGACCACGAACAGCGCGGGGTCGATGTAGGACGCCTCGTGCCAGTGCCAGAAGATGTCCTGCTCGACGATGCCGAGGCCGAGCGCGGCCGACGCGATCGTCGGGAACCGCTCCATCCGCCCGATCACGGCCGCGGCGAGCACGCGCAGGAGGATGTCGGGCCCGAGCACGGAGCCGATCTGCGGGCCGACGACTCCGGCGCGCAGGAACATCGCGACGAACGCGAGCACCGTCGCGATCACCCACACGACGGTGTGGATGCGCCTCACCGGGATGCCGAGCGTGGACGCCCGGTCCGCGCGCTCCGCCGCGGCGCGGATCGCGATGCCGACGCTCGAGCGGCGCAGGAACAGCGCGAGCGCGAGGAACGCCAGCGGCACGGTCAACAACGTCAGGATGTCGGTGGCCTCGAACCGGATCGGGTTGACCGTGAACGTCAGGTGGAAGGGCGGCTCGAGCCGGGGCGCGAACGTCGACGAGTCGAAGAGGTTGGGCAGCAGGAGCCCGCACGCCGCGAGCACCTGCGCGAGACCGATCGTCGCGACGGTCAGGATCAGCCGCGGGGCTCGGAAGAAGCGGCGGATGATGAGCGTCTCGACGAGGATGCCGAGCACGATCGCGGCGACGAGCCCCGTCGCGAAGCCGACGACGTACGGCACGCCCAGGCTCATGATCAGCAGGACGGCGAGGGTCGCCGGGACCGCGCCGAGGTCGCCCTGGGCGAAGTTGATGATGCGGTTCGCGCGGTAGACGAGCGCGATGCCGAGCGCGACGAGCGCGGTCAGGCCGCCGATGATGAGGCCCTGCACGACGACGCCCCACGGCACGTTCCAGACCTGCCGGAGCACGAGCGCGATGACCGGCATGACGAGGAACGCGCTCGCGCGCCCGGGGTCGATGTCGTGCGCACGAAGACCCGCGCCGACACTCCGAATGGCGGACGTCCCCGCTTCGTTCGTCGCGACCGGCAACCCGACTCCCCCTCGGTCCGGTGGCCTGCGGAAGCTAACCCCGCGCTCGCCTTGGCGCCGCGCGGGCGCGTGGTCCGCCGCGCCGCGCGGCGGTTCTCGGACGGCGCGACGCGAGGATCGCGGCGAGCATGTCGTGCATCACCGCGGCCGCGTCGTCGATCCCGAGCTGCTCGTGCTCGCGCAACGTCTCCCACGTCGCCGCGCTGGCTGCCGTCGTGAGCGCGGCGAGGAGATGGCGCCGTTCGGTGGCGTCACGTGCGTAGGTGTCGAGCTCGGTGCCGAAGACCTTCTCGACCTCGGCGCGGCCTGCCTTCCGGCTGACGTGCATGACGCGCGCGAGGGTCGGTGACGTGACCGCGTGGAACAGTCCGGCGCGCCGGACGGGCGCACCGGCTTCGAGGACGCGGGCGCGCTGGTCGACGAATGCGCGCAGCCGTGCGTCGAGGGGGCCGTCCGTCGGGAGCGTGACGACGAGCGCCGAGATGCGCCGGTACTGGCGCTTCGCGGCCGCGCAGTAGAGGTCCTCGAGGTCGTCGAAGTGGACGTAGACGGACCGCAGCGACACGCCCGCACGCTCCGCGACCCGCCGAGCTGGTGGCCGCACGTCCCCCTCGTCGATGAGGGACAGGAGCGCCTCGACGACCGCGTCGCGCGTGCGTGCCGCTCGAGCCGTGCGACCGTCGGTGCCCGCGTCCGAGGCGGTCTCCGTCGCCACCGCGGGAAGGGTAAGGAGCTTTCACACCGCGTGCAAGACATCCCGGTGTGACACGATCGGCCCGTGTCAGTGACGTACGAGCTCAGGGGCCGGGTCGCGCACGCCCGGATGGACGACGGCAAGGCGAATGCGCTGAACGACGAGTCGCTCGCCGGTCTCGAGGACGTGCTCGCGCGCACCGAGGCCGACCGCGCAGGCGCGCTCGTGCTGTGGGGGCGCGAACGGTGCTTCTCGGGCGGGATCGACCTGAACCTCGTGCGCTCCGACGACCCGGTCGCGCGCACGGCGACGCTCCGACGGATCGCACGCGGCTTGCTCGCGGTCTGGAACGCGCCGTTCCCGACGATCGCCGCGATCACCGGTCACGCCGTTGCGGGTGGTGCGGTGCTCGCGCTCGCGTGCGACTGGCGGATCGCGGCCGACGTCGACGCGAGCATCGGCCTGACGGAGACGGCCATCTCGCTCGTCATGCCGACGTGGGCGACGGTGATCGTGCAGTCCGCGCTCGGGCCCGTCGGTGCGCAGGAGGCGATCCTGAGCGCGGCCGTGATGTCGCCGCGCGAGGCGGCCGAGCGCCGGTTCGTCCACGAGATCGTCGGCGGAGAGCGCCTCGGTGCACGGGTCGACGAGTTCGCCGAGCAGCTCGTCGAGCTCCCGACACGGGTCTACGGAGCAACGAAGCGGCGGTTGCGTCGCGCCGGCTTCGAGCAGGCGTCCGCGCTCGTGGACGACGAGATGGGCCCGGCGTTCGCGCCGGACGTCTGAGCTACGCGGCGGGCGCGCTCACGCCGTCTCCCAGACGAGGATCTCCGTGCCGTCGCGCGTCCCGGACAGCGACTGCTCGCCCGCGTGCGTCAGGCGCACGGCGTCGCCGGCCGAGAGCTCCGTTCCGTCGAGCGCGGCGCCACCGCGTGTGACGAAGACGTGCACGTGAAGGGCTCCGGGGAGTCGGACCGTGTCGCCGGGTTCCAGGTGCGCGCACCAGAGCACCGCGTCGCGCTGGTGGATCGAGACGGCGCCGTCGTGTGCGCGGCCTGACGCGACCGGCGTGAGCACACCGCGTGCGATCGACGGGCCGATGTCGCGTTGCTCGTAGGACGGGTCGAGCCCGCGCGTGTCGGGAAGCACCCACATCTGGACGAAGTGGACGGCTTCGTCCGGGCTCGGGTTCTGTTCGGAGTGCGCGACGCCGCGCCCCGCGCTCATGCGCTGCGCGACGCCCGGGCGGATCACGCCGTGATGCCCGGCGCTGTCGCGGTGCTCGAGCTCGCCGGAGAGCACCCACGTGACGATCTCCATGTCGCGGTGCGAGTGCGTGCCGAACCCCGACCGCGGCTCGACCGTGTCGTCGTTGTTCACGAGCAGGAGCCCGTGGTGCGTGTTGTCGGGGTCGTAGTGCTCGCCGAAGCTGAACGAGTGCCACGAGTCGAGCCACGGAAGTCGCGTGTGGAAGCGCTGCGGCGCCCGGCGGACGTCGACGGTCACGGCATTCGCGTCGCTCACCGGACCTCCCGTCGTCGGCGTGCGCGTGCCGACACGTGTACCCCGATCGCGTGCGCACGCGCGCGCTTGCGTGTCGCGCGATTCGAGCGCATCGTGACGGGGTACGCACTGCGGGATCCGGTCGGCACACCACGTGCACGGACGCCGGCCGCGACCACGGCGCGATGACGGCGCGAACACGGGACCGCGAACCACGTGGACGAGGAGGGGGCGATGCATTCCGACAGTGCATCCCACGACCGCCTGCAAGGCATCGACGACGAGCTCGGCGCGCTCGCCGGCACCGAGGTTCGGTCGTCGGTCGACGACTTCGCCAGCGCGATGCCGATGCCGCCACCCGTTCCGGCACCCGAGCCCGGCACGCGCCGGACGACGAAGCGGACCGGTGCGCGCAAGGCGACCGGCCGCAAGTCGACTGCACGAAAGTCGGGCGGCCAGAAGGCGACGGGCCGGAAGTCGACAACCCGCAAGGCCGCCGGGAAGAAGGCGGGTGCCAAGAAGGCGACCCGCACGTCGACGGGCGCGCGCAAGTCGACAACGCGCAAGTCGACCGCCCGCAAGTCGACGGCACGGAAGACCGCGGGCCGGAAGACGACCGGACGGAAGTCCACGGGGCGGAAGGCGACAACCCGCAAGTCGACGGGCGCGAAGAGGACGAGTCCGCGCACGTCGACGAAGAAGTCGACCCGGAAGTCGACGGGGCGCAAGAGCGCAGCCCGCAAGACGACCCGGCGGAAGACGACCGGCACGAAGAAGTCGACCCGCGCGTCGGGCCGCAAGTCCACGGGCGGCCGCAACACGGCGGCCCGCAAGTCGACGGCGCGCAAGTCGACACGCCGCTCCACCAAGCGGACGCGCTGATCCACCGCGCTCGCCCAGCCGCACGGGATCGCGCCGCGGCGGCGTCGTCAGACGCCGGAGCGCGGCCGGGGTCTCGGTGCCTGCGGCACGGGAGCCGCCGGCGGCGGTGACCATTGCGTCCGGCGGCGGAGGTCATCCAGCTCCGCGTCGCGGACCCGACGTCGCGCGCCCGCTTCGATGCGACCGATCGCCGCGAGCACGGCGCACGCGACGCCGACGATCGCGCCGGCGAGCAGCACGACCGGTGCGCCCGCGGTGCGCATCAGCGCGGCCGCGACGTCGGGCCACGCGCCGAACGCGGCGAGGAGGAACCGCGGCAGCAGCCACAGCACGACGATCTGCACGACGCCGACCACGACCGCCCATCGCGCCACCCGGGCGAGCGCCCGCCGGGGGCGCACCGCCGTCGGTACCGCGATCGCGAGCGCCAGCACCGCCACGACGAGCGCGATGCGGCCCGAGGTCCGGATCGCGCTCGACACGATGTGCAGGTCGGGTGCCGAGCCGACGTCGATGGTGACGTGCGGCGCGAGCGCCGTCCCGGTGCCGGTCCCGGCGAGCGCGGGGATGCCGTCGGACGCACGCGTGATCGCGGTGGCGACGTCGCCGGGATCGAGGACGACGGCGCGCTGCTCACTCGCGAACACGTGACCCCGGACCGCGACCAGTGCGCCGGAGAACGCATGGATGAACGTGGGCTCGGCGAGCGTCGCGCGCGCGACGTCGTCGAGCTGGCCCGGTGTCAGCGCGCCCGCGCCCGGCGCCTGGTCGCGGATCTCGCTCGCGACGCGCGGGACGAGCTCCCGGCGGACGGGCGCGGTCGCGAGCACGGCGGGACCGGCCGCACGGACGCGGCCGGGATCGAGGACGACGCTCTCGATCGAGAACGCGGCCGCGGCCACGACGGCAGCGGCGAGGCCGACCGCCAGCAGCAGCGACGACACACGTCGGGACACATCCGTTCATCGGCACGCGACCCGCTCGCGCTCAAGCGCGGCAGGGGTTGCGTCAGAAGGCGAGGCGACGACGGCGTCCGAGGACCTCGAGCCGGTCCTCGACCCGCCGCACCCCGGCTGTCCGCGCCGCGATGTTGCACGCGACGTCGCGCACGTCCTCGGCCACGGCGCCGTCCAACCGGGCCACGCCGTCGTGGACCTCGACGTGGAGCCCGGGCGCGCGTCGCGTCCGCGAATCGGTGGTCAACGCGGCGCGGATGCGGGCCTCCGTCGCGGCGTCGCCGCCCTCGCCCGACAGCAGCTTCCGGGTCGATCGGACGCCGAACCCCGCCCAGTCGAGCACCTCGTCCCGGTGCTCCCAGGCCCACCACGCGACGGCCGGGCCGCTCGACCCGAACAGGCGGCGCAGGCTCTTCATGCCGAGAGATGTTCCCCCGGGTGCTGCCCGGCGGAACGCCGCGCGCGCCGGCATGCGCGCGCGAGCCGTCCCGCCAGGGGATCATGAGCCCCATGACGGACGCGCAACCGCCGCCGGTGACGGCCCCGGGCACGCCACCCGACGTCACGCACGTGCTTCGACGGTTCGCGTGGCTCCCGCTGCTCGCCGGCGTGTGGGCCGTGATCGCCGGGATCCTGACCGTCGTGTGGCCGGGCGGGACCGTCCTCGCGATCGCCGTGATCCTCGGCGTCTACCTCGTCATCGAGGGACCGACCCAGATCGCGCATGGGATCGCGCTGCGCGGTCACACGCGCGAGTGGTGGCTCCTGCTCCTGCGGGGCGTCGCGGATCTCGTCCTCGGCGTGATCACGCTGGTCTGGCCCGGCATCACCGTGACGGTGCTCGCGCTGATCTTCGGCATCGAGCTCCTCCTCGTCGGTGGGTTCGAGATCGGCGCGGCGTTCCACGCGCGCGCCTCGCGGGGCCAGCGGGGCTGGTATGTCGGCCAGGGGGTCGTGGCGATGCTGATCGGCATCGTGACGCTCGTCTGGCCGCACGTCACGGTCCTCGCGCTCGCACTCCTGTTCGGGTTCTTCCTGATCTACCTCGGCGTGATCCTCGTCGGCGGCGCGATGCGCCTGAGACGGGCGGCCCGCGCCTGACGGCGAGCGGCGAGCGCCGTCTACGGGAACAGGCCGCGGGCGTTGATCGCGGCGCCGACGCGCTCGACGGCAACCGCGTAGGCGGCGCGCCGCAACGTCACCCCGAGCGTCGCGGCGCGCTCCCACACCTCGACGAACGCCGCGCGCATCATCCGCTGCAGCAGCCCGGCGGCGACGCCGTCCTCCCACGCGACGCCCTGACGGTTCTGTGCCCACTCGAAGTACGAGTCGGTGACGCCGCCCGCGTTGGCGAGGATGTCGGGGACGACGACGACGTCCCGCTCCCGCAGCACGCGGTCGCCGGCGGCGGTCGTCGGGCCGTTCGCCGCCTCGACCACGACCCGCGCCGCGACACGCGCGGCGACCGTGTCGTCGATCGTGCCCGCAAGCGCGGCTGGGATCGCGACGTCGCTCGGCACCGCGAACAGATCGAGCGTATCGAGGTCGTCGCCACCCGCGAAGCCGGCGACCGAACCCGCGCGCGTCGCGTGCTCCGAAAGGCTCGGGACGTCGAGCCCGCCGGGGTTGTGCACCGCGCCCCGCACGTCGCTGACGGCGACGACGCGCATGCCCGCCGAGTGGAGCAGGAAGACGAGCGGCGCGCCGACCTTCCCGAAACCCTGCACCACGGCGCGGCTCCCGGCGACGGGCATGCGGAGCGCATCGAACACGGACCGAACCGTGTGCACGACGCCGTTGGCCGTCGAGCCCGCATGCTCGTCGGTCCCGCCGATCACGGTCGGCTTCCCGGTCACGGAGCTCGGCGACACCTCGCCGCGCGCGAGCGAGATCGTGTCCATGAGCCAGCCCATGACGCGCCCGTCCGTGTTCACGTCGGGCGCGGGCACGTCCTTGTCGGGCCCGAGCATCGGGAGGATCTCCCATGCGTACCGGCGGGTGAGGCGCTCGAGCTCGCCGAGCGAGAGCGTGGTCGGGTCGCAGCGGACGCCGCCCTTCGCGCCACCGAACGGGAGGTCGACGAGCGCGGTCTTGAACGTCATCGCGGCGGCGAGCGCGGCGACCTCCCACCGATCGAGCGCGGGGTGAAAGCGGATCCCGCCCTTCCCCGGGCCGCGGCTCGTGTCGTGATGGATGCGCCAGCCCGTGTAGACATCGATCGTGCCGTCGTCACGCCGCAGCGGCACCGCGACTTCGAGCACGCGCCGCGGGACGCGCAGGCGCTTCACGACGTCGGGGGCTACGTGCACGAGGTTCGCCGCGTCGTCGAGCGAGTCGAGGATCTCGGTCCAGCGGTCGGGCGGTCGCGGGACGAGACCGACGACGGCGGGATCCGCGGGCTTCGACGCGGGAGCGGGGTCGGACACGGCACCTCTCTCCGACGGACGCAGGGAGGGTACCCGGCGGCTCCGACATGCAGGCCTACACTGCGCGCGACGTGACGGGCGCAGACATCGGCGGCGTCGCCGCCCTGCAGCACATCGCCGCGACGATCGACTACCCGATGTGGATCGTCACCGCTGCGAACGCGAACGAGCGGTCCGGCTGCCTGGTGGGGTTCGCGTCGCAGTGCAGCATCGAGCCGCTCGCGTTCGCGGTGTGGATCTCGAAGGCGAACCACACGTACCGCATCGCGACGACGAGCGCGGTGCTCGCCGTCCACGCGCTCCGGCAGGGCGACCACCCGCTCGCCGAGCTGTTCGGCGCGCGCACCGGCGACGACGTCGACAAGTTCGCCCGTTGCTCGTGGCAGCCGGGTCCCGCCGGAGTACCGGTCCTCGACGGTTGCGACTGGTTCGCGGGACGGGTCACGGCGCGCCTCGACACGGGGGATCACGTCTGCCACGTGCTCGACCCGCTGGCCGGTGGGATCGTCACTCGCGACGTCGCACAGCTCTCGTTCTCCGACGTGCGCGACGTCGACGCGGGGCACGATCCCGACTGACCCGACTGAGTGGCGTGTTTGCGCGGCTCGCGGCGGTGATGTGACGATCGGTGCCGGCGCAGAGGCGTTCCGGGGGACTCGGGGAGGGGCGGATGCGCGGGCGGGTGACGGTCGGTCTCGTGACGCTCGCGTGCGCGGCGTCGCTCGTCCTGGTTCCCGCGACCGCGGGCGCGGCAGACGGCGGGCGCCGTGCGGCGCCTGAGCACGAGCACCGTCGCGCTCGCGCCTTTCCGGCCGCGGTGGCGAGCGAGCTCGCGGGCGCGGTCGCGCTCGCGCACTCCCGCTACGACATCCCCGGCATCGCGGTGACGGTCGACGAACCGGGCGTCGGAACCTTCACGTCGACGACCGGGCTGCGGACGATCCAGCCGCCGCAGCCCGTCAACCCGGCGACGCACTTCCGCATCGGCAGCGTCACGAAGACGTTCACCGCGACCGTGATCCTCCAGCTCGTCCAGGAGCACCGGCTGCACCTCGACGAGGACGTCGACCGATGGGAGCCGCGGCTGCCGTACGCGGAGCAGATCACCATCCGCGACCTGCTCGACATGCACAGCGGGATCTTCGACGAGGGCGGGCCGGGCTCCACGCTGTCGAAGCTCTCGGCGGCGGACCCGGCGCGCGCGTGGACGCCGCAGCAGATCGTCGACCTCGCGATCGCGGACGGATCGCAGCCGCCGGGGACGTGGAGCTACTCGGACACGAACTACCAGTTGCTCGCGCTCATCGCGCAGGAGGTGACGGGTCGCCCGTTCGAGGACCTCGTCGAGGATCGCATCCTGCGCCCGCTCCACCTCACGCACACGTCCTTCCCGACGACGTCACTGTCGATGCCGCAGCCGGCCGCGACGCCGTACCAGATCGCGTTGCCCGCGGGTCACGTGGTGGTCGCGACCACCGTGAACCCGAGCGTGCTCGGCGGCGCCGGGGCGATGATCTCGACGCTGCCGGACCTGGCGCGCTGGGCACACGCGCTCGGCTCCGGCGAGCTGCTGTCACCGTCGATGCAGAAGGTGCGGGAGCAGCTCCTCGCGACGGACGTCGAGTTCCCGGCGCTCCCTGGGTTCGGCAAGACGCCCACGGTCGCGGTGGGTTACGGCCTCGGGCTCGAGGGCGCGTACGGCTACTTCGGCCACAACGGGATCGTCAACGGCTTCACGACCGACCTCTTCTACAACCCGTCGACGCGGACCGCGATCGTCGTCATGTTCGACGGTGAGCCGTTCGAGGTGACCGGTACCGGCAAGAACCAGCAGGTGCAATACCTGCCGATCGCGGACGCGCTCTTCCTGAGCCTCGCGGAGATCGTCGCCGGCAACGCGTGACGCGCGCGTGCGTCAGTCACGCTCCTCGTGCAGCGCGAGCTCCTCGGCGCTGTAGTCGTCGGGCTCGCCGGGCGCGTCCGTGCCGAGCATCTCCGACTCGTCGTCACGGACGCCGACGTCCGCGTCCGCCCCGTCGGTGAGACGGACAGGACGCTCCCACGCGTCGGGATCCGGAGCCACGTCGCCCACGCCCACCTCGGGCTGCTCGCGCGCGATGCGGACGTCGAGCGGCTCGGGACGGCGTTGCTCGTCGACCGTCGTGCCCCAGTCGGTCGACGCCTTGGGCCGGTAGTTCGGTGGGGCGACGCCCTCCTGCGGGTCGCCGGTGATCTCCTTCTCCACGAGCGGGCCCTCGAGATCGGGGACGCCCTCTTCCTCGAGCGTCCGCCCACTCTTCTCGCGGTCCTGGGTCATGCCCTTGGCTCCCTCTGGCCGGGCCGGACCGCGCGTCCGCGCACGGCCCGGCTTCGTCCGCACGCCCGCGCGGGTACCCGGCCCCGTCCACCGGGAAACGGCGCGGGTCGGCGCCATCTGACGGAGCGTAAGATCCGCCGCTGCATCCCGTGCAGACGAGGGAGAGTGTCATGGCGCGCTTCACGGACCGGGTCGCGATCGTGACGGGTGGGGGATCGGGCCTCGGGCGCGCCACGGCGCGGATGCTCGCGGCCGAGGGCGCACGCGTCGCCGTCGTGGACCTCGCAGCAGAGAACGCCGAGAAGACGGCCGCGGACGTGGGGGAGCAGGGCGGCTCGGCGCGCGCCTACGCGCTGGACGTCCGCGATCCCGAGCAGACGGTCGCGACCGTCGCCCGTGTCCGCGAGGACCTCGGGCGTCCGCAGATCCTCGTGAACGCGGCCGGCATCGGTGGGTTCGCGCACTCGCACGAGGAGACGTTCGACCACTGGAGCGCGATCATCGCCGTGAACCTCACCGGCACCTTCCTCATGTGTCGCGCGGCGCTGCCGCACCTGCTCGACGGCGGCGGTGTGATCGTCAACATCGCGTCGAACAGCGGGCTCAAGGGTCAGAAGTACTCCGCCGCGTACTGCGCGTCGAAGGGCGGTGTCGTCAACCTCACGCGCGCGCTGGCGTACGAGTACCTGGGCAGCGGTGTGCGCGTAAACGCCGTGGCACCGGGCGGGATGGACACCCCGATGATCCAGGGCTTCACGTTCCCGGAGGGCGCCAAGCTGGACGACTTCGCGAACATCTCGAGCCCGCTCGGCTACGCCCAGCCCGAGGACGTCGCCAACGCGGTGCTGTTCGTCGCGTCGGACGACGCGTCGTACATGGTCGGGGCGATCGTCTCGGTCGACGGCGGGATCATGGCCGGCTAGCGACCGACCCTGCCCGCCCCTGCGCTACTCGTCGTCCTCAGCGGCGGCGTCGTCGTCGCTCTTGCCTTCCTTCAGCCCCTTCTTGAACTCGTGCTGGGCCTGGCCCAACGAGCGCGCGAGCTTCGGGATCTGGCTGCCGCCGAAGAGCAGGACGGCGACCGCGATGACGATGAGCAGCTCCGGGCCGATGATCTCGGCGAGGAAGGTGTGCACGTCGTCAGGGTACGCCCTCGCGCGACCAGCCCGGCACGCGCCCGGTGTGCGAGCGTGACCGCCGTGCGGAGATGGTGGCCCGTCGTCGTGGTGATCGCGCTGATCGCCGCTGCGTGCAGCGGTGGCGGCTCCGGTCACGCGCGGCCGGCCCCGTCCCCGTCGACGCGCGCGGCGACGGGCGCGCCCGCGACGACGACGGACACGCGGCCCGTCGTCGCTTGGCACGAATGCGACGGTGGCGAGTGCGGGACGCTCGCCGCCCCGCTCGACTACGCGCACCCGGGCGCCGGTCAGGTCACCCTCGCCTTGCTGCGCGTGAAGGCCCGTGACCCGTCGCAACGGATCGGATCGCTGCTGCTGAACCCCGGCGGGCCGGGCGGCTCGGGCGTCGACTTCCTGCGTGAGTTCGTCGCGCGCGTCCCGTCCGAGCTGCGCGACCGGTTCGACCTCGTCGCGTGGGACCCGCGTGGCGCCGGTGCGAGCACGGCGGTCCAGTGCGGCACGGACCTCGACTACCTCTTCGCCGCGGACACTGCGCCGCAGACGCCCGCCCAGGAGCAGGGCCTCGAGGCCGCGAGCCAGCGGTTCGCGAACGCGTGCGCGCAGGGGAGTGGCGCACTCCTCCCGTACATCTCGTCCGACGCGACCGCGCACGACATGGACCGGATCCGCGAGGCGCTCGGCGACCGCAAGCTCACGTACCTCGGCTACTCCTACGGCACCTATCTCGGGACGCTGTACGCGCACGACTTCCCCGCGAACGTGCGCGCGCTCGTGCTCGACGGCGCGATCGACCCCGCGGTGCCGCCCGGTGAGAGCACGATCGAGCAGGCCCAGGGGTTCGAGCTCGCGCTCGAGGACTTCTTCACGTGGTGCGCCGGGACCAGCTCCTGCGCGTTCCGGTCCGGGGGCGACCCGGCGGCCGCGTACGACGCGCTCGCACGCAGCATCGACGCCCGACCGATCGTCAGCCGGGTCGACGGCGAGCGGCGCGTGCTCGGGCCGACCCAGTTCGACCTCGCGGTCTCGACGCCCCTGTACGGCGGCCGTCCGGCGTGGCCGATCCTCGCCGACGCGCTCGCACACGCGCGCGACGGCGACGCGTCGGACCTGCTGCGGCTGTTCGACGAGCAGGTCGACCGCAACACCGGCGGCAGCTACAGTAACCAGTACCCCGCGTTCCTCGCGATCAGCTGTCTCGACGGGCCGAGCATCGGCGACGTCGCGACGCTGCGCGCGCTCGAGCACACCGCCGCCGAGCGCGCGCCGCACTTCGGCGAGGCGAACGTCGGGCTCGGGATGCCGTGCGCGTTCTGGCCCGTGCCCTCGGTCGGGCGGCCCGGCGCGATCAGCGCACCGGGCGCCGCGCCGATCGTCGTGATCGGCACGACGGGCGACCCCGCGACACCGGTCGAGTGGGCCCGCGGTCTCGCGTCCGAGCTCGGGTCGGGCCGGTTGCTCGTCTACCGCGGCGAGGGGCACACCGCGTTCCCGGCCGGCAACGCCTGTCTCGACGGCGCGGTGATCGACTACCTCGTCGACCTGCGCGCGCCGGTCAACGGTACGACCTGCGGGTAGCGGCTCGTGCGCGCTACCCGCCGAGCTCGTTGACCATCGTCCAGGCGTCGTCGCGCTCGTCGACCTTCACGAAGCCGAACCGCTCGTAGAGCGACCGCGCCGCGTTCTCGCGCTCGACCGAGAGGCTGATGCGGCGCACGCCGCGCGCCCGCGCCCGTCCGAGGATGCCGGCGAGCAGGAGGCTTCCTGCTCCCCGTCCGCGGTGGTCGCGGTCCACCGCGATCGAGAGCTCGGGCGTGTCCGCGTCGACGAAGCCGTAGCCCGGCGCGTCGGGGGAGAACTGGCGGATCCACACCGCGCCGGCCGCGACGTCGTCGAGCGCGAGCGCGACGAGGCCGTCGTCGCCGGCCCGTCCCCAGCCCTCGATGTACCGGACGAGCACGGGATCCGAGCGGAGGGCGTCGACCGACGTCCGCGGCCGGTCGGGATCCCACGAGACCGCGACGGCGAGCATGCGCGCGAGGAACGCGGGGTCGACGTCCGACGTCAGACGGAACACGAGCACGAGGGTATGACCCGCGTTTCGCGACTGGGTCGCGCAGTCGTGGTGCCGGTGTCGCGTCACGGAACGGACGAGAAAGGTGACGCTAGTGTCAGGGTCCATGACGTTGCCTCCGCAGACGACGGTCCTCGCGGCCCTGGCCGGACGGCTCGCGCGCGACCCCGACGGCCCGTACCTCGACTTCGAGGGCGTCGGCTTCACAGCCCGCGAGATGGACGCCACGTCGAACCGCCTCGCGCACGCCCTCGCGGGTCTCGGCGTCCAGCGCGGCGACCGGGTCGCGACGCTGCTCGAGAACAGCCCGGAGCAGGTCGTGTCGTTCTTCGCCGCGCTCAAGCTCGGTGCGATCCAGGTACCGGTCAACACCGCGTACAAGGGTGAGTTCCTTCGTCACGTCCTCACCGACTGCGGTGCGCGCGTGCTTGTCGTGCAGGGTGACTTCGCGTCACGCGTCTCGCTCGTCGCGGACGGGCTCGACGAGCTCGAGGCCGTCGTCGTGGTCGGCGAGCCGGGCGAGCCCATCACCGCGCTGCCCGCACACGACTGGCGCGCGCTCGTCGACAGCGCGTCCGAGGCGGCCCTCGACGATCGCGGCGTGACGCCGTCCGACCTGGCGTGCTTCATCTACACGGCCGGCACGACCGGTCCGTCGAAGGGCTGCATGCTCTCGCACAACTACGTCGTGTCGCTCGCGGAGCAGATCGCGCGGCTGTGGGGTCGGCGCGCCGACGACGTCGTGCTCACCCCGCTGCCGCTGTTCCACTTCAACGCGATCTCGGTGTGCGTCGTCGGCACGTTGCTCTCCGGCGGGCGGGCGAGCATCGCGCGCAGGTTCTCCGTGTCGCGCTTCTGGCCCGAGGTACGGAGGACGGGCGCGACGATGCTCTCGATGCTCGGCTCGCTCGCGATCCTCGTCGCCAACGCGCCGGAGGACCATCCCGACCAGGCCGGCCACAACCTCCGGCTGTGCGCGGCGGCACCGATGCCGCCCGACACCGACCGCATCTGGCGCGAGCGGTTCGGGTGCAAGACGTTCAGCGGCGGCTACGGGCTCACGGAGGCGTCGCTCATCGGATCGCTGCCGGCCGGCGAGGAGAACAAGCCGGGCGCGATGGGCAAGCCCAACGGTGTCGAGTTCGACGTGCTGCTCGTCGACGACGACGACATGCCCGTCGCCGCCGGCGAGATCGGCGAGATCGTGTGCCGACCGCGCGGGCCCAACCTCATGTTCGCCGGTTACTGGCGGCGGCCGGCCGAGACGCTCGCGGTGTTCGGCAATCTCTGGTTCCACACCGGCGACCTCGGCCGCATGGACGACGACGGCTTCCTCTTCTTCGTCGACCGCAAGAAGGACTACCTGCGGCGGCGGGGCGAGAACATCTCGAGCTTCGAGATGGAGCGCACGTTCATCGCGCACGAGGCGATCAAGGACGTCGCGGTCCACGCGGTGCCGAGCGAGCAGGGCGAGGACGACGTGAAGGTCACTGCGGTGCTCGTCGACGGCGCGAGCCTCACCGAGGAGGAGCTCTGTGCGTGGGCCGTCGAGCGCGTCCCGTACTTCGCGCTGCCCCGGTACATCGAGTTCCGTGAGGACCTCCCGCGCAACCCGGTGGGGCGTGTGCTCAAGTACCAGCTGCGCGAGGACGGCGTGACGCCGAAGACGTGGGACCGCGAGGCCGCCGGCTTCACCTTCGACCGTCGCTAGCTCTTCCTCACGACCCAGATCTCCTCGGCCGGCCACTTGCGGGCCCACGCGCGCGGGACGAAGTCGACGTACGTCGTCGTCGCGCCCGCGGGCGCCTGCAGCTCGATCAGGTCCTCGACGACGAGGCCGTTGCGCCGGAACAACCGGATCCACTCTCCGTAGGGGACCTGGTGGTCGACGGTCCCCTCGTCGAACGCGAAGCGGCCGATCCCGAAGTACGGGACGCGCAGGGTGCGGGTCTGGCGCTCCCGGGTCGCGTCCCACGTGAGGTACACGAGCGCGGTCGTCTTGCAGAACACGAGCCGCCCACCCGGGCGCAACAACCGCGCGCATTCGGCGACTGTCCGCTCCGGCGGGCAGAAGCTCATCGCGCCGTGGTCGCAGAACACGACGTCGAAGGACGCGTCTCGCAGCGGCACGGCCTCGGCGCTCCCGAGCACGAGCGGGACGTCGCCGTTCGCGCGTGCGTGGCGGAGCTGGCCGATCGACACGTCGAGGCCGACCGCCCGCGCCGCGTCACCCGCGAGCGCGATCGACCACTGCGCGGCGCCGCAGCCCAGCTCGAGGACGTCGCGGCCGCGTACGTCGCCGAGCGCGTGCACCTCGTCCTCGGGGACGCGCCAGACACCCCACGCGCGCGGCGCTTCGCGCAGCTCCTCGCCGTGCGCCGCCTGATACGCGTCCGCGTCGCGGTCCCAGAACGCGCGGTTGTGCCGCTCGTCCGAGGTCCTCAGCTGGCCCTACTCAGCGTGCGCGTGCCGCGAGGTCGGTGATCGTCACACGGCCCTCACGCTCGGACTTGCGTGCTGCGCCCGTCACGCTCTTCGGCTCGACGTCGACGCCGATGGCCTCCGTCCGCAGCGCGCCGACCGTGCACTGCTCCCTCGGCCGGTGCGCGAACGGGTCGTACTGGAAGAAGCCCATCGCGTTCTTGTAGGTGATCCTGTCGATCTCGTCGTCTGTGAGATCCGTCGACGCGAACTCGGCGGCGAGCTTCTCCGGCGCGCGCGGCCACGTGCTGTCGGAGTGCGGGTAGTCGATCTCCACCGTGATGCGGTCGATGCCGATGCGGCGCGCGAGCTGCACGCCGACGGGGTCGGAGATGAAGCACAGGATGATGTGCTCCATGAACACCTCGCTCGGCATCTTCGAGCCGAAGTCAGCGCCCGTCCACGCCTTGTGCACGCGGTAGCTGTGGTCGAGCCGCTCGAGGAAGTACGGGATCCACCCGATCCCGCCCTCGGAGAGCGCGACGGTGAGGTCGGGGAACTTCTTGAAGACGGGCGAGTGGATCAGGTCCGCCGCGCACTGCACGATGTTCATCGGCTGCAGCACGATCAGCACGTCGATCGGCGCGTCGACCGCGGTCGTCACGAGCTTCGACGACGATCCGATGTGCATGCACACGACGGTCCCCTCGTCGGAGCACGCCTTCCAGAACGGGTCCCAGTGGTCGCTGTGCAGGCTCGGGAGGCCGAGCGGCTCGGGGTTCTCGGCGAACGTGACCGCGTGACAGCCCTTCTTCGCGACGCGGTGGATCTCGTCGGCCATCGCCTGGGGATCCCAGATCAGCGGGATGCTGAGCGGGATGAACCGGCCCGGATACGTGCCGCACCACTCGTCGATGTGCCAGTCGTTGTAGGCCTGCGCGAGGACGCGCGCGGCGTCCTTGTCCTCGATCGCGGCGAACAGGCGGCCCGCGAACCCCGGGAGCGAGGGGAAGCACAACGAGCCGAGCACGCCGTTCGCGTTCATGTCGAGGACGCGCTTCTCGATCTCGAAGCAGCCCGGACGCATCTCGTCGAAGCTCGTCGGGTCGATCCCGTACTCCTCGGGCGGGCGGCCGGCGACCGCGTTGAGCCCGACGTTCGGCACGTGGATGCCGTGGAACTGCCAGACGTCGCTGCCGTCCTCCATGCGGACGACGTGCGGCGCGATGTCCTGGTACTTCGCGGGCAGGTGACGCGTGAACAGGTCGGGCGGCTCCACGACGTGGTCGTCGACGCTGACGATGATCATGTCGTCGGTGTTCATGGCCGCCTCCGCACATCCGCTGGCTGACGTCACCGTCAGCGTACTGCCGGATCGGCTGGTGGCCCGAGGGAACGGCGGCGGTGATACTGCCGGCATGACGGACCTGCCGGCCTCGCGCACGCTCAGCCTCGACGGGTTGCAGTTCCACTACGTGGACTGGGGGAACGACAGCGCGCCGCCACTGGTGTTCCTCCACGGCTTCAGCGGGCACGCCCGTACGTGGGACCACGCCGCCCGCTCGCTCCGGGACCGGTTCCACGTGCTCGCCCTCGACCAGCGCGGTCACGGCGACACCGAGTGGGCGCACGAGTACGGAGATGGAGCGGACGCCTGGTCGGATGACCGGGAGGCCGGAGCGGCATCGACCCGTGGATACGGCAGTGGGCCGATGGTCGACGACGTGCTCGCGTTCCTCGACGCGCTCGCGCTCGAGCGCGTCGCGCTCGTCGGCGCGTCGATGGGCGGCATCAACGCGTACTGCTTCGCAGGCGCGCATCCCGGGCGGGTCGAGCGACTCGTGGTCGTCGACATCGGGCCCGAGATCGACCGGCGTGGCATCGAGCGGATCATGGCGAACACACAGGCGGGCGCGACGTTCACGACCGTCGACGAGGCGTACGCCCGCATGCGGGACGAGAACCCGCTCGCCGACCCCGCCATGTTGCGCCATCGCGTGGAGCACAACCTCCGCGCGCTTCCCGACGGGCGGCTGACGTGGAAGTGGGATCCCGCGCTCGGCGCCCGGGACCGGACCGTGGCGCGCACGGAGATCGGGCGCGACGAGCAGTGGGACCGCTGGCGCGCGCTGCGCTGCCCGACGTTGCTGCTGCGCGGCTCCGAGAGCGACCTGTTGTCCGTCGAGACCGCCGATCGCATGCTGGCCGAGCAACCTCGTGCCCGGCTCGTCACCATCCGGGGCGCGAGCCACACGGTGACGATGGACCGTCCCGACGAGCACGACGCCGCGATCCGGGAGTTCCTCCTCGCCGACGGGTGACGCGCCCGGCTAGGGAGCTGCGTCGAGGCCACCCCACGCGACCACCGGACCGGCCGCGTCGACGAGATCGCGCGTGCGGCCGAGGTCGACGGGGGTGCGGAGCTGGTGGACGGCGGGGAGCGCGAGACCGGCGCGCAAGCCGGCCTCGTGCGCGTCGACGCCGTCGAGCTCGCCGTCGGCGGACCACGACTCGACCGTGAGCGTGACTCCACGCGCGTGCGCGAGCTCGACGACGCGCTGCGTCATGTCGTCGACGGGGTCCGTCGTGACGGCGATCGCGGTGCGCCCGCGGGTCTCGCCGACGAACGCGAGCGCGGCCGCGATGCCGGGTGCGCGTGTCGCGGGCACGACGACGCTGCCGAGCACGCTCGTCGGGAACGTGCGTGCGAACCACAGTCCGGCGACGCCAGGGTCCGCGGCGACGAGCCCACCCGGCGGGAGCGCGGCGCGCACGTCCGCGACGGCGCGCGCCGGGTGCAGGGGCACGGACGCGTCGACGTAACCCGGCTGCGCGATCGACGACATGCGCGCGTACAGCTCGTTGACCGGTGACTCGATCGGTCGTGCGGTGACGTGGTCGGCGAGCGGCCCGAGGTGGATCGGGCTGAGGTGGACCGCCGGCGCGAGCTCGTAGCGCTCGGGAGCGGACTCGTCGGGGTCGAGACCCGTCGCCACGATCAGCTCGACGTCGCGGAAGCCGAGGAGCGAGAAGTCCTCGGCCTGCAGGCCTGCGGTGCCGAGATGGTGGGGGCTGTCCCACGGGAAGACGCCCTTCGCGCCCCACGTGTTGACGACGCCGAGACCCGATGCCGCCGCGAACGAGCGCAGCCCGTCGACCGCGTCGCCCCACGCGAACGAACCGGCGCGGACGACGCCGGGCCCGGCGATCACGACGACCGGGCCGCGCGGGAGGTCGACGCGCAGGTCGAGCGGCAGGATCGCGAGACGGGCGGGCTGCGCGTCCGTCGGGGCAGGCGCGTCGAGGTCGAGCTGCAGGCGCAGCGTCGTCGTCGCGGACCGGAAGCGAGCTGCCGCGGCCGCGCGCGCGATCGCCGGACCGACCTCGCGCGCGTCGTCGAGCGCGACGTCGCCGCTCTCCGACCCGCCGGGGCGCGACGTGATGCGCAGCGCGCGCTCGCTCGTGAGCGCGACGCCGGGTGCCGGCCCGAGCCGCCCGTCCGCGTCGGCCAGGAGCGCGGCGAGCCGGTCGTCGGCCGTCGGGAACTGCTCGAGCCCGGGTACGGCGTAGCCGTACACGCGCGTGACCCCGGCGTCGCGCAGACACCAACCGAGCAGCTCGCCGACCGTGCGCAACCCCTACCTCCAGGCCCAGACCGGTTGCTCGAGGTGTGAGACGCGCGTCGTGCGGCCGTGCAGCGCGACCTCGCGGAACTGGTAGAGGATCGCCGCCGTCGGAGCGTGCAGCCACTCACCGCGCATCCACAGCTGGACGACGGGCGCGTCGCTCTCGGGGATCGCGAGGAAGCGGGGCGAACCCTCGTGGTCGAGGTCGTCGAACGGGATCACGTACAGCGCCGCCACCTCGTCGGGGTTCGCGACCGGCGGCGGTGCATCGGCGGCCCACACGACCACCGGCGTCATGACGAACCCCGAGCGCGTCTCGTAGTCGTCGAGCAGGCCGAGGACGTCGTCGCGTGCGACCGCGAGGCCGACCTCCTCGTGCAGCTCGCGCAACGCGGCGGCCACCGCGTCCTCACCACCGTCGATCCTCCCGCCGGGCAGGGCGTACTGGCGCGCGTGGGCACGGAGCCCGGCGGCGCGCGCCGTCAGCACGAAGGACGCGTCCCCCGAGTCGTCGCCATCCGTGATCGCGATGGCGACGGCTGCGGCGCGCACCCCGGCACCGCACGGGATCGCGCGCCGGTCGAGCGCCTGCAGCCGCGTCGCGATCCGCTCGCGCAGCGCGCGCGAGAGCGCGTACACCTACGTCGGGATCTGCAGGTCGGTCGGGAGCTGCCCGTCCATCCAGGCGGTCTCCTCGAAGCGCTCCGCGATGCGCCAGCCGTCCGGCGTCCGCACCAGACGGTCGTTGTAGTACCCGCCGACGAAGAACATCTGCAGCCCGCCGTCCTTCTTCGGCGCACCCATCGGGTTGTAGAAGTACGTGCGGCTGGTTGCCGTGTCGCCGTCGATCGTCACGCGCTTGTTGCCCAGAAGGTGCTGCGTGGTCGGGAACATCGCCAGCGCCTTCGCGAGCCACGCCTTCACCTCGGGGTACGCGCCCTTGATCCCACCCGAGGTCGTGTAGTCGATCTGCGCGTCGGAGGTGAACACGTCGTCGAGCGCGTCGAAGTCCTTGGCGTCGATCGCGAACGTGTAGCGCGACAGCAGGTCGTCGATCTCGAGCCGGTCGGAGATCTCCTGCACCGAGAAGCGGGGACCGTCGGCCATCGCGCTCGCTCCTCTCCGTCGGCGTCGCTTTCGTGCCCGGGACGGCGGACGCTACCGTCGCCCTCCAACCGCTGCAACAGGTTCCATTTCTCGTGCGGAGGTGCGCATGCGGTTCCACCAGGCCGTCGCGTTCATGGAGACGGACCAACTGCTCGACCTGTGCCGCGCGACCGACACGCTCGGCTACGCGGGCGTGTACCTGTCGGACCACATCTTCTTCCCCAAGCAGCTGAAGTCCCGCTACACGTACTCACCGCACGAGGACGGATCGCCGATCTGGGCGCCGGAGACGAACTGGCCCGACTGCTGGTGCCTCATCTCCGCGATGGCGGCGATCACCGAGCACCTCGAGTTCACGACCGGCGTGTACATCGCGCCGGCGCGTGACCTGTTCACGGTCGCGAAGTCGGTCGGCACCGCGGCGTACATCTCGCACGACCGCGTTCGTCTCGGTGTCGGCGTCGGGTGGTGCAAGGAGGAGTTCGACGCGACCGGCCAGGACTTCCACAACCGGGGCAAGCGGCTCGACGACATGATCCCCGCGCTGCGCGCCCTCTGGAGCGGCGGCTGGGTCGAGTACCACGGGCCGTTCTACGACTTCGACGCGCTGCAGATGAACCCCACACCCGAGAAGCAGGTCCCGATCTACGGCGGCGGCCACAGCGAGGTCGCGATGCGGCGCGCCGCGCGGCTGTGCGACGGGTGGATCGGTGCCGGGCCCTACTCCGAGGAGGACGGTCGCCACTACCTCGAGCAGATGAAGCGCTACCTCGCGGACGAGGGGCGCAGCACCGACGGGTTCGCGATCTACATGGCGCTCGCGGTCATGCCGGAGCCGGACGTCTACAAGCGCTTCGAGGACCTCGGCATGACGGACACGATCTGCGCGCCGTGGATGTTCACCGGGGCCGGTGGCGGCGTGAACACGGACGCCCGCTCGGACCTCGACGCCAAGATCGCCGCGACCGAAGCGTTCGCGACCGACGTCATCGCGAAGACTCGCTGACTCGCTGACTCGCTGGCTCGCTGACTCGCTGGCTCGCTGACGCCGGCGTCAGGTCGGGCGCTACGCTCGGCACGCAGTTCCCGGAGCGACCGCGAGGAGACGGAGCCATGGCGGTGCAGGGCGAGTCCCGGATGCTGATCGACGGCAAGCTGACCGACGCGTCGTCGGGCACGACGTTCGACAACGTCAACCCGGCGACCGAAGAGGTCATCGGCCAGGTTGCCGACGGCACCGAGCAGGACATGCGCACGGCCATCGAGGCGGCGCGGCGCGCGTTCGACGAGACCGACTGGTCGACGAACCGCGCGTTCCGGAAGCGGTGTCTCCAGCAGCTGCGTGACGCCCTCGACCGCGAGAAGGAGACGCTGCGCCCGCAGATCGTCGCCGAGGTCGGCACGCCGATCGGGTTGACGTACGCGATCCAACAGGACACCTGCATCGAGGACCTGCAGTGGGACATCGACCAGATCGACCGCGTCGAGTGGGACCGTGAGCTCGGCGTGCACGAGTTCTTCGGGATGCGGAGCCGCCGCGTGGTGACGCGCGAGGCCGTCGGTGTGGTCGGCGCGATCACGCCGTGGAACTTCCCGTTCATGCTCAACCTGTCGAAGCTCGGCCCCGCGCTCGCGGCGGGCAACACGGTCGTGCTGAAGCCCGCGCCCGACACGCCGTGGAGCGCGACGTTCATCGGCAAGGTCGCGCTCGAGCAGACGGACATCCCGCCCGGCGTGCTGAACGTCGTGACGTCGGGCGACCCGGCCGCCGTCGGTGAGGTGCTGACGACGGATCCGCGCGTCGACATGATCAGCTTCACGGGCTCGACCGCCACCGGGAAGCGCATCATGCGCAACGGCGCCGACACCGTGAAGAAGGTGTTCCTCGAGCTCGGCGGGAAGTCGGCGAACATCATCCTCGACGACGCCGACTTCGCGTCGACCGTCGGCATGGGCTCGATGATCTGCGTGCACGCCGGGCAGGGCTGCGCGATCACCACACGGATGCTGCTCCCGCGCTCGCGCTACGAGGAGGGCGTCGAGCTCCTGAAGACGTCGTTCGAGAACGTGGCGTACGGCGACCCGAACGACATGGCGAACATCCAGGGTCCGCTGATCAACAAGCGGCAGATGGAACGGGTGCTCGGCTACATCGAGAAGGGGAAGGCCGAGGGCGCGCGGCTGCTCGTCGGCGGGAAGCGGTCCGACCGCTTCGAGAAGGGCTACTACGTCGAGCCGACGGTCTTCGTCGACGTGAAGCCCGACATGACGATCGCGCAGGAGGAGATCTTCGGCCCCGTGCTCGTCGTGATCCCGTTCGAGGACGACGACGACGCCGTGCGCATCGCGAACCACTCTACGTACGGGTTGTCCGGCTCGGTCAGCTCGGCGTCCGAGGAGCGCGCGATGGCCGTCGCACGGCGCATGCGGACGGGAACCGTCTCGGTGAACGGCGGCGCGTGGTTCGGGCCCGACTCGCCGTTCGGCGGCTACCGCCAGAGCGGCGTGGGCCGCGAGCACGGTGTCGAGGGCTTCGAGGAGTACCTGGAGACGAAGACGATCGGACTGCCCGCCGAGTAGCGCGAGCGCCCGGACGGCCATCGTGCGGCACGCGCGCGCCGACGACCTCGTGGCGCACGAGGACCTGCTCGCGTCGTTGCGCGCGATCCGGGGCCTGCGCGAGCGCACGGTCGGGTCGTTCTACCGGCGCGGCAGCGGGTTCCTGCACTTCCACGTCGACGGGGACCGGCTCTTCGCCGACCTGAAGGTGCGGGACGAGTGGCAGCGCTTGCCCGCGAACACGGCCGCGGAGCGCCGCCGACTCGTCGCCGCGGCGGAGCGGGCGGCGGCGGGCGCGGTCGTAGACTGATGGGCATGGCACAGAGCGATGTCGAGGTCCGCGAGCTGATCCAGGGCGGGTACCTGCCGAAGTTCGACTCGGTCGAGGAGGAGCGGCTGCACCGCAAGCAGCGGCTCGCAGCCGGGTTCCGGCTCTTCGGGCGGTTCGGGTTCGACGAGGGCGTGGCCGGTCACATCACCGCGCGCGATCCCGAGCTCACCGACCACTTCTGGGTCAACCCGTTCGGGATGAGCTTCAGCCACATCCGCGTGTCGGACCTGATCCTGGTCAACGACCGCGGCGAGGTCGTCGAGGGGAACGCGAGCGTGAACACGGCTGCGTTCGCGATCCACTCGCAGGTGCACGCGGCCCGTCCGGACGTCATGGCGGCCGCGCACTCGCACTCGATCTACGGGAAGTCGTGGTCGGCGCTCGGCCGCAAGCTCGACCCGATCACCCAGGACGTCTGCGCGTTCTACGACGACCACGAGGTGTTCGACGACTACACGGGCGTCGTGCTCGACGTCGAGGAGGGCAAGCGGATCGCCGCCGCGCTGGGCGACAGCAAGGCCGTCATCCTGCGGAACCACGGGCTGCTGACGGTCGGGCATTCCGTCGACGAGGCCGTGTGGTGGTTCATCACGATGGAACGCTCGTGCCAGGCCCAGCTGCTCGCGGAGGCCGCGGGGAAGCCGGTGCTGATCGACCCGGACCACGCCAAGCTGACCTCGACCCAGGTCGGCTCACACGTCGCGGGCTGGTTCAGCTTCCAGCCGCTCTACGCCAAGATCACGCGGGAGCAACCCGACCTCTTCGACTGAGGTTCATCGTTCATGCGTCGCTCGTCGTCGTAGCGCAACGTCGAGCGACGCATGGACGTTGGGTGTCACACCTCCGTGATGTGCTTGCCACATGCGCAAGTATGCGGAGTTGGCGCGGCGCGCCGAGCGGCAATACGGGATCTTCAGTCTGCGGGACGTGACGGAGCTGCGCTTCACCGAGGCCGAGCGACGCGAGCGGCTCGAGTCGGGGCGATGGCAGTCCGTGCACGACAATGCGTACCGGGTCGCAGGAGCGCCGAGACTCTGGAAGGGTGACCTCCTCGCCGCGTGCTGGGCCGGTGGGTTTCGCGCTGCTGCATCGCATCGCTCGGCGCTCGCGCTCATGAACCTACCGGGTGGTCGGAGGAACGTCCCCGAGATCGTGACGCCGCGCTGGCGACGGGCGCGCCACGACGGCGTCGTCGTTCACGAGACGACCGTGCTCTCAGCGGATGACGTGACCGGTGTCGACGGGATCCCGGTGACCACTCCGGCGCGGACCTTGGTCGACGCCGCCGCGGTTCTCCACCCCTCCACATTGGACATCGCCGTCGACGAAGCGCTGCGTCGCGACCTCGTGACGTTCGATGCACTGTGGACGCGCGTGGCGGAGTTGGGTGGTCGTGGCCGGGCTGGGACTGCTCACCTTCGCGCGTTCCTCGCGGCGCGCCACCCCGATGCCGACCTCTCGGAGAGCGTCCGCGAGACGCTCTTAGTCGACGCGCTCGTTGCTGCGAACCTGCCCCGGCCGGTCCTGCAGCAAGAGATCCGCGACCGATCGGGGACCTTCGTTGCTCGTGTGGATGCCGCGTACCCGCATGCCCGCGTCGCTCTCGAGTACGACAGCTACCTGCACCACGGCGGACGCGCGAAGCATGCCCGTGATCTCGAGCGTCGCAACCGCATGGCGGCCCTCGGCTGGCACGTCATCTCCGTGACGGGACCGGCCCTGCGCGCCGGGGCTGCCGACGCGTGCCGCGCGGTCCGAGCCCTGCTACAGGGCGCGGCCTGAGGTCCATGCGTCGCTCGTCGTCGTAGAGCAACATTCAACGACGCATGGACGATGCTCAGCCGTGGCGTTGCTTCGCGAACTCGATCGTGCCTTCCATGAAGCCCTGCGGGTTCTGGAACTTGCCGACGACGATGTCGGCGAAGTACTCGGGCACGTAGCGCTCGAAGCCACCCGTCTCGACGAGCTCGAGGACGGGGTCGACGATCGCGTCGACGGGGAGCGCCTCGACACCCTCCGTCATCGCGGGGTCGTTGTCGGGCAGGTGGAACAGCTCGGTGTCGATGACCGCCGGCGCGATCACGTGCACGCCGACCCCGGTGTCGGCGAGGTCCACCGCCATCGATTCCGACCACGCGGTCAACGCGGCCTTCGTCGCCGCGTACGCGGCCTCGCCGGGCGGGCCGAGACGCGCCGCGATCGACCCGATGTTCACGATCCGGCCACCGCGCGAGAGCAGGTCGGGGAGGAGCGCGAGCGTCAGGCGGACGGGTGAGAAGTAGTTGAGCGCCATGATCGACTCGACGACCTCGGGCGTCAGCTCCTGCACGCGCCGGCGCTTCGGCGCGCCGGCGTTGTTGACCAATACGTCGATGCCGCCGAGCTCGTCGCTCGCGCGCCGAGCGAACGTCGCGATGCCGTCGAGGTCGGACAGGTCGACGGTCCACGACCGCGACGACGGCGACACCTGCTGCAACTGGTCCAGCACGCCGGCGAGACGGTCGGACCGGCGCGCGCAGATGCCGACCACTGCGCCGCGACGCGCGAAGCCCTCGGCGAGCGCGGCGCCGATGCCGGTCGACGCGCCCGTGACGAGCACGTGCTTGCCCTCGATCTCGTAGCCCACGGCGACCATCCTCCCCGCGCGCCTCGCGCGCGCCTCCGCGCGTACCTGACGTGACCGTCAGCGTACGTCCCGCTAGCCTCCGCCGACCATGACGCCGCCGGAGCGCGCGCCGCTCACCCCCGAGACCGCGTTGCTGACGGACCGCGTCGCGGTCGTCACGGGCGCGGCCGTCGGCATCGGTCGCGCGACGGCCCTCGCGCTCGCCCGCTTCGGTGCGGACGTCGCGATCTGCGACCGCGACGCCGACAACCTGGCCACCGCGGCGAAGGAGATCGAGCAGAGCGGGCGGCGTGCGCACAGCGAAGTGCTCGACGTGCGCGACACCGACGCGGTGCGTGCGTTCGTCGACGGGCTCGGCAACGGCGTCGACGTCCTCGTGAACAACGCGGGTGGTGGCTTCCGTGCGGACTTCGTCGACGTCAACGACAAGGGTCAGGACGCGCTCGTGCGCGAGAACTTCCTGAGCGTCACGAACTTCGTGCGCGCGGCCGTCCCGCACATGGCCCGCGACGGGCGCCAAGGCTCCATCGTCAACGTCACCTCCATCGAGGCGCACCGCGCCGCGCCCGGGTTCGCCGTGTACAGCGCGATGAAGGCTGCGGTGGCCAATCTCACGAAGTCGCTCGCGCTCGAGCTCGGGTCGCGCAACATCCGCGTCAACGCCGTGGCGCCCGACGTGATCCCAACGCCCGGCATCGGCGACGTCCCCGTCCACACGCCGCTGCCGCGCGCCGGCCATGTCGACGACGTCGCGGCGGCGATCGTGTACCTCGCGGGTGACCTGTCGTCGTTCGTCACCGGCACGACACTCCACGTCGACGGCGGCAACCTAGCGGCGGCGGGATGGCACCGGGCGGACGACGGCTCGTACACGACGTGAGGACGGTCAGGTGAAGTTCGGCGTCGCGCTCGGCGCGCTCAACCCTGCGTTCTTCGTCGACGCCACGCTCGAGGCCGAACGGCTCGGCTACGAGTCGGTCTGGCTCCCGGAGCACCTCGTCTTCCCGATGCAGATGAGCCGCTCGCCGCACCCGGGCGAGGACGTCCCGCCGGTCCCGCCGACGACGCCGGTGTTCGACTGCTTCGCGTACCTCAGCTTCCTCGCGGGCAAGACGGAGCGCGTCCGGCTCGGCACACACGTCTACAACCTCGCGTTGCGGCACCCGTTCGTCGCGGCACGGGCGATCACGACGCTCGACGTCGTGTCCGACGGCCGGGCCGAGGTCGGGATCGGCGCGGGCTGGCTCGAGGAGGAGTGGGAGGCGGCCGGGCTCGACTTCCCGTCGCGCGGCCGCCGTCTCGACGAGGCCATCACCGTGTGCAAGCGGCTCTGGGACGACGACGTCATCGAGCACCACGGCGAGTTCTTCGACTTCGCCCCGGTCGCGTTCCAACCGAAGCCGGTCCAGCGACCGCACCCGCCGTTGCTGATCGGCGGTGAGAGCGACGCCGCGCTGCGGCGCGCGGCGCGCATCGCCGACGGCTGGATCGGGATGGCGCACACGCTCCAGTCCGCGAAGCGACCCATCGCGCGGCTCCACGAGCTGCGCGAGGAGCACGGCCGCGCCGGCGAGCCGTTGGAGATCTGCCTCGGCGGACCCGTCACCTCGCGTGACGACGTCGAGCGCTGGGAGGACGCGGGCGTGACACGGATGATCGTGTCGCCGTGGCGACGGTCGCGGGAGGCGATCGACGGGATGCGCCGCTTCGCGGACCTCGTCGAGCTACCCCGCTGACTCCCCGCTCGCGAGCAGGCGTTCCGGGTGGTCGGCGAAGTCGCGCATGCTGTCCTTGTTGCGCAGCGCGACGCGGATCTGCTGCGGCTGCATCGTGTAGCACACACCGGCCATGAGCTTCTCGAGCTCCGAAGCGCGGTCGATGCGGTCGAGGTCCATGCCTCGACCCGACCCGATCGTGCACGCGCGGCGCAGCACGATCGCCGCCTCGGCGGTCTCGGGATCGAGCGTCTCGTCCGCCCAGCGCATGAACCCGCCGCCCCACGGGACGTCGGAGTACGGCGGCGCGTCGACGACGCGCCCGTCGACCAGCTGCCAGTCCAGGACAAGGTCGCCGTCGCGCCACAGCCGGACGCGCGACCGGCCGTCGACGGGCCGCGGGATCTCGGCGTCGTAGACGCGCTCCGCCCCACCACGCGCCGCGTGCGTCACGCACAAGCCGGCGAGGTCGAACAGGTGCGTGCAGTTGGCGCGCGGCTCGGCGTACGACGCGATCGCGGTGCAGCGTCGCGAGAGCGGCATGCCTTCGAGCGCGTGCAACGGGCCGACGGCGTCCGGGCAGGTCGTCCACGGCCATCGGATGGCGCGGCCGTCGACGGCGACGACGTTCGCGCCGTCGTGACGCAGGAGCACGCCGAAGTGGTGGAAGTCGTCCTCGAGCTCGCCGTCGACCGTGCCGTCGTCCGGCGCGACGAGCCGGATGCGGCGGCGGTACGAGCCCTCGGTGAACGGCTTCACGGCGGCGCATGGTCGCGCGCACGTGACACCGGTGTCACAATCGCGAACGAGGGCGGACGTCACGGGGGAGGTGCCGCGATGACGACGGTGATCGACGCCGACCAGCACCTGTTCGAGGCGCGCGAGCTGTGGGCCGAACGGTCGCCGGCGCGCGATCGCGACGACTGCGTCCGCATCGTCGACGACGACCTCGGGTTCGGCTGGGTCACGTGGCGCGGCCGACGGATCTATCCGGCCGAGGTGTTCCGGCCGGGCGACGTCGACGGTACCGGCGCGGGCCGGGCCGCGAACCGGGCCGGCGAGCGTGCCGACGTGAACTACGACGACGCGCCCGCCGACTACCACGACCCCGATGCGCGCATCGCCCGGCTCGACGCCCTCGGGCTCGACGCGGCGGTGCTGTTCCCCAACGCGGGACTCGTCTGGGAGCGCGCGGTCGAGCGAGACCTGCACGCGTTGACGACGAACATGGCGGCGTGGAACTCGTGGGCGATCGACGTCGCGCAACAGGGGCGCGGCCGGCTCCATCCCGTCGCGCACGTGACGCTGCGCGACCTCGACTGGCTCGCCGCGCAGCTCCGCGCGCTGGATGCCGGCGGTGTGCGCCTCGCGATGCTCGGTCCCGCGCTCGTCGACGGGAAGCCGCTGCACCATCCCGATCTCGATCGCGCGTGGGCGTCGTTCGTCGAGCACGGGATCACGCCCGTCTTCCACGTCTCGAACTTCGACCGGCCGTTCGCGGAGCCGTGGTACGAGGGTGACTTCGACCCGGTCGACCCGGTGTTGCAGACCGCGTTCATCTGGGTCCCGGCCGCGCTCGCGCTCGCCGACCTCGCGATCCACGGTGTGCTTGCCCGCCATCCCGATCTGCGCATCGGGGTGATGGAGCTGTCCGCGTCGTGGGCCGCGCACTTCCTGCCCAGCCTGGACGGGACGTTCGACTTCCACCGCCGCCAGAACGGCCGGCCGCTCACCGAGCTCGACGAGCCGCCGAGCGCGTACATCCGCCGGCAGGCGCGCATCGCCGCGTTCGCGTACGAGCGACCCGACCTCCTGCGCGAGCGCGCCGGGGACATCTTCATGGCGTGCAGCGACTACCCGCACGGCGAGGGGACCGCGACGCCGCTCGAGGACTACCGGGCGATGTGCCCGCGCGCCGGCGCACCGGCCGACGATCCCGCGTTCTTCGGCGGCAACGTCGCGTTCCTCCTTCGCGCCGACACGTCGCGCTAGTACCAGATCGCGATCGCCTCGCCGCCCGGCCCCCGCTGGGGCGGGTCGGGGAGCGAGACGGCCTCACCATGCGCGTAGCGCGACGCGCTCCACGCGACCGCGGCCGCGTCGAGCACGTCGTCCCGCTCGGCACCTCGCACGCCGGGAACCGCGATGCCGTGACGCCGCAGCGCCTCCTCGCGGCGTGCGATCCCGTCCGCGCTCCGCTTGCTCGGCAGCACGTCCCCGGTCATCGCTCGGAACGAGAGCTCGGGATGGATCTCGACGACCGGTACGGCGCGCGACGCGGCCGCGACCTGCTCGACCTCGAACACCTTCCGACGGAGCGCGTAGCCCTGTGCCGACACGCCGGGTACGCCGAGCTCACGACAGCGCGCAACGGCCTGCGCGTGGGTCGGGGCCGCCAGCGCGCCCCGGGGTGGCATCGGGAAAACGGTCGAGGCGCGTGCGGCGAGCAGCCTGCGCGCGAGGCGCTCGCACTCCCGCACGCCGGTCTCCACCAACCCGACGGGCATGTCGACGCCGACGACGTCGACCCGTCCGAACGCGGCCGTCAACGCGTCGAACGTGTGAGCGACGCGCGCGTCGCGCACCGTTCCGTCGTCGGCGAGGACGACGCCGACCCAGCCGCCGCGGCATCCGTCGACGCCCGCGACCACGCACATGGGGTTGCTACTTCTGCGGCCGCACCATGATCAGCATCGTGAAGCGCGTCTTCACGACGGGCTCACCCGTCTCGACGTTCTTCCACGCCGTCTCGGTGACGTAGAACTCCATCTTCCGGCCCTCACCGCGGTCCTTCTCGTACACGTCGGTGATCGTCGTCGTGCCCTCGAGGACGTCTCCGACGTGCGGCCAGCTCAGGTACTCGAACTCCTGCTCGCCGTGCAGGATCGCCCGCCCGGGACCGCGCAGCTTCTCGATCGGCAGGCCCGCGGCACCGCCCTCGCCCAGCGAGCCCCAGTACGACATGACGAACGGGTACGTCGGCGGGACCGGAGCGTGGTCCTGCCGGTACACCGCGTCCGAGTCGCCGAGCGCCTCGGCGAACACGCGCACGGGACCGCGCTCGATGACGACGCGCTGCGTACCGGTCTGCTGGCCCTTCAGCTCGGTCAGTGCCACGAACGTTCGTCTCCTGTCTCGGTCAGCCGGCGGGCGACGCTACTCGTTCCCTCAGGACGTGCTTCATGACCTTGCCGGTCGCGTTGCGCGGGAGCTCGTCGACGATCGTCACGTGCCGCGGACGCTTGTAGTCCGCGAGGCGCGTCGCGCAGAACTCCTTGATGTCGTCGGGCGCGCACGTGGCCCCGTCGCGCAGCACGACGTACGCGGCGACGTCCTCACCGAGCACGGCGTGCGGAACGCCGACCACCGCGACCTCGCGCACGTCCGGGTGCTCGAGCACGATCGCCTCGACGTCCGTCGCGTAGATGTTGTTGCCGCCCCGGATGATCACGTCCTTCTTGCGGCCGACGATGTAGAGGAACCCATCGTCGTCGACGTACGCGAGGTCACCGCTCCGCAACCACCCGTCCACCGTCCAGGTCGCGGACGTCGCGGCGTCGTCCTTGTAGTACTCCCGCTGACGGCCCGGGAGACGGGTGAGGAGCTCGCCGACGGTGCCGGTCGGTACCTCGTGATCGTGCTCGTCGACGATCTTCAGCTCCATCGGAGGGAGCGGCTTGCCGACCGATCCGACGCGGCGCGTGACCTCCTCCTTGGGCATCACGATGAACGCGGGGCCGGCCTCGGTCATGCCGTAGGAGTTCGACACGCCCGCGTTCGGCAGGCGCTCCTGGAGCGCGAGCAGCGTCGCCGGTGCGAGCGGCGCGCTGCCGACCGACACGGCGACGAGGCTCGACAGGTCCCGCGTCGCGAACTCGGGGTGCGCGACGAGGAGCTCGGCCATCGCGGGGACGAGGAACGCCATCATCGGCCGGTCGCGCTCGACGATCTCGAGCCAGCGGCCGGCGTCGAAGCGCGGCAGGTACAGGCCGACGAGGCCCATCTTCATCGGGTTGTAGATGAACGAGATGCCGGCGAACGTGAACAGCGGCGCGCCGTGCAACCAACCGGCCGCGCTCCACACCGGCTCGCTGTTCGGGATCATCGCGACGTTTCGGTGACGGACCGCGACACCCTTCGGCAGGCCGGTGGTGCCCGACGTGTACATGATGTCGGCGAGGTCCTCCTCGCCGACCGGCACCTGCACGAAGCTCGGGTCGTCGCCCAGCACGTCGTCGAAAGGGACGACGTCCGGCGCGGTCGAGCTCCCGGCGCTCACGACGACCGGCGGGCTCGCCAGCGCATCACGGACGGCGACCGCGGTGTCGAGCAGCGCGTCGCAGGTCACGATCGCGCGGACCTCGGCATGGCCGAGGATGTTGACGAGCTCCTGCTCCGACAGCCGCGTGTTCGTGGGCACGGCGACGGCGCCCGCCTTGTGGACTGCCGCGTACACCACGATCCAGCGCAGCACCTCTTCGTTCGGGAGGTACACCGACACGCGGTCGCCCTTCGCGACACCGAAGCGCTGGAGCCCGCGCGCGACGCGGTTCGACTCGGCGTCCCACTCCGAGAACGTGAGCGCCCGGTCGGTCGCGAGGTCGCGGTACGCGGGCTCGTCGCCGTGGCGCGCGGCCATGAAGCGCAACTGGTCGACGAGCAGGAAACCGGGGTCGGTGACGGCCATGGCGCGTGCAGGATGCCTGACACGCGTGTCAGCGTCAAAGCGCTCCGGATGTGGGCTCCGCGCTCGGCTCCGCCGCCGGCGCGAGCGCGGACACGTCCGGGTCGGGGCTCGGGCGCAGGATCAGCAGCGGTCCCCACTCCCAACGCGTGTAGTTCCACGCCCACCGGAGCAGCACCTCGGTGCGCCGGCGGAAGCCGACGATGTAGAGCAGGTGCAAGAACAGCCAGGCGAGCCACGCCACGCCGCCCGTCAGCGTGATCCCGAACGGGAGGTCCGCGACGGCCGCGCGGCGGCCGATCGTCGCCATGCTCCCCGGGTCGCGGTAGCGGAACGGACGCGTCTGCTCCCCGTCGATCCGGCGCATCACCATGCGGGCGGCGTGATGACCTTCCTGCATCGCGACCTGCGCGACCTGGGGCAGCAGGTCGCCGTGGTCGCCCTTCGCCGCCGCGAGATCACCCGCGACGAAGACGTCGGGATGGCCCGGCACCGACAGGTCCGGTTCGACGGTGATGCGTCCGCCCTTCGTCTGCTCGAACCCGATCCAGCCCGCGAGCTCGCTCGCCTGCACGCCCGCCGCCCACACGACGGTGTGGGTCGGGATCACGTGACCCGACGCGAGGAGGACGCGGTGCCGTTCGACCGCGGTCACCTGCTCGCCGAGGCGCAGCTCGACGCCGCGGTCGAGCAACTGCGTGCGCGCGTGCTCACGCGAGCGGGCGCGGAAGGTCCCGAGCAGCGAGTCGGCCATCTCGACGACGACGACGCGCGCACGCCGGACGTCGATGCGCCGGAAGTCGTGCCGCATCACCTTCGAGAACAGTTCGCTCATCGCGCCGGCGGTCTCGACGCCCGTTGCGCCGCCACCGACGACGACGAACGTCAACGCGCCCTCGTCCACGAGTGACGGCTGCGCCTCGGCCTCCTCGAAGCACGACAGGACGTGGTTCCGCAGACGAATCGCGTCCGGGAGCGTGTACAGCGGGAGCGCATGCTCGTGCGCGCCGTCGACACCGAAGTAGTTCGTGCGCGCGCCCGTCGTGATGACGAGCGCGTCGTACGACATCGACTCGCCGCTCTGCAGGTGGACGCGCTTGCCGGCCGCGTCGATCCCGGTGACGGTCTCCACGAGCAGCTCGGCACGTGGGTGGTCGCGCACGATCCCGCGGATGTGATGGGCGACGTCGCCGGCGTCGAGACCGGCGGTCGCGACCTGGTAGAGCAGCGGCTGGAACGTGTTGTAGTTGTGCCGGTCGAAGATCACGACGTCGACGTCGAAGCGCATGAGTCGCTTCACCACGGCGAGGCCGGCGAAGCCGGCGCCGACCACGACGACACGCGGGCGCGGGTTGTCGGTCACCCCACCATTCGTACCCGGGCTCGCGGGTCGGCCACGGCTCGGATTCCGGCCCGGCTCCGTGACGTGAGCGTCAGGTACGATCGCCGACCGTCCGTTGCGATCTCTCCGAAGGAGCACGTCCATGGGCGACGCCGTCATCGTCTCCGCCGCGCGCACTGCGATCGGCACCGCGCGCAAGGGAACGCTCGTGGACGTCAGCGCGTTCGACCTCGGCAAGTACGCCGTCGACGAGGCGCTGAAGCGGTCGGGCATCCCGGCCGACGAGGTCGACGACATCCAACTCGGCGAGTCGCTCCAGGGCGGAGGCGACATCGCTCGCTACGTCGCCGTCGACCTCGGGATCCCCAACGTGCCGGGCGTGGCGTTGAACCGGCACTGCGCATCCGGCATGACCGCCGTGCAGGGTGCGGCCGCGAGCATCCGCGCCGGGATGGACCGCGTCGTCGTCGCGGGCGGAACTGCGTCGCTCTCGACGTCGCCGACCTCGTTGCTGCGCGACCCGGCGACGGGTGAGATGCACCAGTGGATGTCGCCGTCGCACCCCGAGACGCCCGACGCGCCCGCGTTCGACATGTCGATCACGGTCGGCTGGAACGCGGCGCAGAAGGCCAACGTCACGCGCGAGGAGATGGACCACTGGGCGTACGAGTCCCACATGCGGGCCGTGCGCGCGATCGACGAGGGCCGTTTCGAGGAAGAGGTCTTCCCGATCGAGGTGCCGCGCCGGGACGGCGACACGGTCATCTTCCAGGTGGACGAGCACCCGCGCCGCGACACCACGATGGAGAAGCTCGCGTCGCTGAAGCCGCTACACCCCGAGATCGAGGGGTTCAGCATCACCGCCGGGAACGCATCGGGGATCAACGACGGCAGCGCGGCGATGGTCATCGTCGACGGCGACTATGCGCAGGAGAACGGTCTGGAGCCGCTCGCGATCATCCGCTCGTGGGCGTCGGCAGGCGTGCCGCCCGCGGAGACCGGGTTCGGGCCGGTGCACTCGATCCCGAAGGCGTTGCAGCGCGCCGGTCTGACGACCGAGGACATGAAGCTTGTCGAGATCAACGAGGCGTTCGCGTCGATGGCCGTCGCGTCGAGCCGGATCCTCGGGTTCCCGCACGAGATCGTCAACGTGTCGGGCAGCGGGTGCAGCCTCGGGCACCCGGTCGCGTGCACGGGCGCGCGCATGATCGTCACCCTGCTGTACGAGCTGCGGCGTCGGGGCGGCGGGTACGGCGTCGCGAGCATGTGCGCGGGCGGCGGCATGGGTTCCGCCACCGTCATCGAGGTCCCGGCGCCGTAGAGCTGAGCGAGCTCGCCGGTAGGCGAGCGGGAGCGTGGCCCCGGGAGTAGCGAGCGCCGGCGAGCCGGGTGTCCCGCGCGAGCAGCGAGCGCGACCACGGGGATCACCCGGCGCCGAAGGCGCCAGGAGCGGAAACAT
>DASRES010000022.1 GCA_035651955.1 Acidimicrobiia bacterium | reverse complement strand
GCGCTCGAAGTGCATCGGCGTACTCGCGGTCTCCGCCGTTCCGTGATCCGCGCCACGGAACAGCACGTGCGAGGCCGCGACCGCCGGTCGCGCACGATCGAGCACCTCGGCGAGCGGGACACCCGTCCATTCCGCCGTGCTGACGGCACCGAGACGCCACTGCTCGCCGTCGACCGGCGGGTCGAACGCCGCACGACCGTTCCCCGCGCACTCCAGCGTCACGACGAGCGAGTGCGACGGCATCGCCTTCAACTCGCGCAAATCGAGCTCCAACGGCCGCTCCACGAGTCCGGACACGGAGAGGCGCCAGGTCGCCTCGTCGACGACCGGTGTCGCGAAGTGGTTGCGCACGTAGAAGCGCGCGTTCGGCATCGTGACGCCGCCGATCAGCGCGGCGAGGGACGTCTCACAATTGAGCGGCTCCTCGCGGTGCACGACGAGCCCGGGCGTCGACGCCGCTGACCGATTCCGCACGGCCCGTGACGACCGGGAGCCCGGCCGCCGCCCACGCGCACATCCCGCCTGCGAGGTTCACGGCGTCGTAGCCCCATGCCCGCAGCGAGTCGGTCACCGCGGCAGAGCGACCGCCGGACCGGCAGATCACGACGATCCGGCGGTCGTGGGGCAAACGGTCGAGGTTCGCCTTCACGCTCGCCATCGGCACGAGTTGCGCGCGGGGTGCGTGCTCGCTCTCCCATTCGTCCGGCTCGCGCACGTCGAGGAGCAGCGCGCCCGCGTCGAGCAAGGCGCGCGCCGCGCGCGCGCCGACCTGTGGCGTCGCGGGAGCCTTCGCCGCGACACCGGTGGCGGTCGGGAGCCCTGCCCCCTCCCAGGCCGCGTACCCGCCCAGCAGATCCGAGACGTCGACGAACCCCGCGCCCGACAACACGCTCGCAGCGACCTGCGAGCGGTAGCCACTCGCGCAGTACGTGACGACGGGCGCGTTCGGGTCGAGCGCGGCCAGCGTGTCGGTGAGCGCGGGCAGCGGGATCTCGCGAGCACCCGGCAGCGCCCCGGCTGCGGTCTCGCCGGGGCCGCGCACGTCGACGAGCTGGAGGTCGGGCTCGAGCCCGCGCAGCTCCGCGAGCTGCTCGATCGTCAGCCGTGAGCTCGTCTCCACCACATCGGGTCGGAGCGAGAACGCGCCCGCGGGATCGCCAAGCTGTCCGACGACACGGTCGTAGCCGACGCGCGCGAGCCGGAGCTTCGCTTCGAGCGCGATCGCAGGATCGCCGACGAGGACGATGTCGGAGTCCGGTTCGAGCACGTCACCCGCCCACTCGGCGAAGCGACCCTGGAGCGCGATGTTCATCGCGCCGCGAAGGTGACCGGCGGCGAAGTCGGTCGGCTCGCGCGCGTCGAGGAGGATCGCGCCGTCCCTCTGCCTCTCGAGCACGTCGTCGAGCGTGAGCGGCGGAGGCAACTGCTCGTCGAGCAAGGGCCGGAGCTCGCGATTCCGCCGCGCGTCGTACGCGAAGTAGTGCGGTCGCGCTGGCTGACCTTCGGTCACCGCCGCGACGAAGGCTTCCTCGGACATCGGTTGCAAGGCGTAGTTGGTGCGCCGCTGCTCACCGATTGTCGAGCTCGTCTCGGTCGAGAGCTGCTTCCCGCAGGACGATCCCGCACCGTGCGCGGGAAACACACGAGTCGCGTCGGGCAGGTCGAGGAGCTTGTCGTGCACGGAGTGGTAGAGCTCGCGCGCCAGCCTCTCGGCGGACCAGTGCGGGGACGCCGACGCGAGTAGGTCGGGACGCCCGACGTCGCCGACGAACAGCGTGTCGCCGGTGAGCACGCCGTACGGCACGTCGTCGTCGGCGTGCTCGAAGACGACGATGCAGATCGACTCGGGCGTGTGACCCGGCGTCGAGCGGATCTCGAGGGTCACATCGCCGAGCGGAATGCGCTGGCCGTCGTGCAGCTCGTCGATCGGGAACTCGACGTCCGCCCCCGCGCCGTACGAGATGACCGCGCCGGTCTTCGACGCGAGCTCGAGGTGACCACTGAGGAAGTCGGCGTGGACATGCGTCTCGATGATGCGCTCGATCGTCAGGTGCTCGGCCGCGGCCTGCTCGAGGTAGACGTCGACGTCGCGCTGCGGATCGACCACCACTGCGCGTCGCGTCGAACTGTCGGCGACGAGATACGACGCGTGCGAGAGACATCCGAGGTAGTGCTGTGTGAAGATCATCGAGCGATCCGGGTTGCGTCGTCGGCTGCGGCAAGCACGCGCCGGACGCTCTCGACATCGAACGGGGCTTCACGAAGCGTCTCCGGATCCCATTGGCTGCGCGCCGCCGCGAAGTAGTCGCCGCCGTAGACGTGGATCGCGGCGGTGTAGCCGGAGCGCGGGTTCGCCACCGCGTGGATCGCGTCGGCGCCGAGCAGCAGCGTCTCGCCCGCGTCGAGCGCACGACGGCCCGACACGACGATGTGGTTGCCAGTGCGCCGGTAGAGCGTGTTGTCCTCGCTTCCCGCGTAGATGCCGTTCGCGGCCCACATCTGGTGGTCGTGCGGGAACAGCCGAACGTTCGGTGGCCACACGATCCACAGCACGGTGATCTCCGGAGACCGGTGGAGCGTCGTGATGCCGCCTTGCGCGGGAACGCCGAGGCAACGATCGACGGCGATAGGGTCGGCGATGGCGCGCCCGACGATCTCCTTCACGTTCACCGCTGCGTCGTCCGAGCTCACCGCGGACCGGCATTCGTCGACGAACCGGTCGACGTCGAACACGCCCACGGCGTCAGTGTGCGCCTCGCCCTCGTCACCGTCCAGTGTTCCTCGGGTCACGACGCGCGGCGACCTCGTGGTGCCGTCGCGGTGCAGCGGAGCCCGGCGGTTCGTATCGTGTGGCCATGCCGGGGGACGCCGTCTTCAAGGGCCTGAACGCGTTCCACCGCGGTGTGCTCAAGCTCACGGGCGGGCGGGTCGGGTGGAACGCGGGGCGGATGCCCGTCCTCGAGCTCACGACGACGGGCCGGAAGACGGGTCGCCGCCACACCGTGATCCTCACCTCGCCGCTGCAGGAGGCCGACACGATCGTCGTGGTCGGATCGCGCGGCGGTGACGACCGCCATCCCGCGTGGTTCCTCAACCTGCGCGAGAACCCCGACGTCGAGGTCGCGTTCGCGGGCGCGCCGGCGCGACCGATGCACGCGCGCGTCGCGACCGCAGAGGAGCGCGCGTCGTTGTGGCCGCGCGTGACGTCGCGGTACAAGGGCTACGCGAGCTACCAGCAGAAGACGTCGCGCGAGATCCCACTCGTGCTGCTCGAACCGTCGTGACCGAGCCCGCGATCCGGGTCGAGGACGACGGCGCCGTGCGCCATCTCGTGCTGTGCCGCGCCGGCGAGTTCAACACGATCACACCGCAGCTGCGCGACGAGCTCGACGCGGCGCTCGACGATGCCGACGCCGACAACCACGTGAGGGTCGTGTTGGTCCGCGCCGAGGGCCGCGCGTTCTGCGCCGGCTTCGGGCTCGACTGGTCGACCGCCGCGCAGGCCGACCGCGACGGCGCCGGCGGGCGCGTCTGGGACACCGTCGCCGACGTGCGCATGATCGGACGGTTCGGGAACACGTTCGCCAAGCTGCACACGATCTCGAAGCCGACGGTCGCCGCCGTCCAAGGGTGGTGCGTCGCGGGCGGCACCGACATGGTCCTCAACGCCGACGTGATCGTCGCCGGCGAGTCGGCGCGCTTCGGCTACCCACCCGCGCGCGTGTGGGGCGTGCCCGAGGCGCCGTGGGTCTGGGTGGCGCGACTCGGGCTCGAGCGCGCCAAGCGATATCTCTTCACCGGCGACGAGCTGAGTGCGGAGGAGGCGGCCGTGGTCGGGATGATCCTGGAGTGCGTGCCCGACGACGCGCTGCTGGATCACGCCTCGGGGCTCGCGCAGCGGATGGCGCTCCTGCCGCTCAACCAGCTCCAGATGATGAAGTGGATGCTCAACGACGTCGCTCGCCACCAGTACCAGCCGGACACGAGCCGCCTGCTCGGTTTCGTCTTCGACGGCGTCGCCCGTCACACGCAGGAAGGCCTCGACTTCGTCGCGCGTGCCGAGGAGGTCGGCTGGCGGGAGCGGGACCGGCCGTTCGGGGACTACGGCGAGCGCGAGGACCGCGCGTGACACGCTCCCGCGCGGCGGTCGCGGTGATCGCGACTTGCGCGTACGTCCTCGCGACGTTCGGGACCGCCGTTGCTGCGGCTGCCGACCCCGACCGCGGCGACGCGCCACGGATCGCGTGGTCGCATCTGCACAACCCGATCATCGGGTACGCGACGCGCGCGACGAAGGATCCTGCGATGGTCTTCGCGGACGGCCGGTGGCGCGCGCTGTTCTCGTCGATCGGCGCGGACGGCGCGTGGCGCATCGGCATCACGACGAGTCGCGACATGCGGCACTGGTCGAGGCTGCGCTTCGTGCCCCACGACCCGCGCGTCGGCGGTGAGGCGTCGCCCGACGTCGTGCGCGCGCCGGACGGTCGCTGGGTCGTCACGTTCCAGTCGTCGCCGCACGACGTCGACGGCGGCGAGTCGAAGCTCTACTACCGGACCACGACGGACTTCGAGCACTTCTCCCCCGCGCGCCCGCTCGCGCACGAGCTGCATCCGACGGCCGGCGACCGCATGATCGACGCCGCGCTCGTGTGGACGCCGGCGGGCCTGCTCCTCGGCGACAAGGTCGGCGGGCGCAACGGTCCTCAGGCGTTCGAGCTGGCGCGCTCGACGACCGGCTCGCTCGACGGGCCATGGGTCACGATCGGGCGACCCGACATCAGCGTCTACGGCGACACGATCGAGAACTACCAGTTCCTGCGGCTCGGCGGCCGGTTCGCGTTGCTCGCGACGAGCAACGTGCTCGACCGGCCTTTCCTGTTCATGTTGACCGGCGACCCGCGCGTCCCGTCCGGATGGCTGCAGTGGTCGGCGGGCCGGATGCTCGTGGTGCCCCAGGAGTCGTGGAACCCGGGGCGGGGCGCGACCGGCTCGACGTACGAGCACGCGAACAGCGCGTTCCTCGTCGACCGCCACACGGTCGAGGGGCGCTACTACCTCGTGTACGCGGACTCCCCGGAGCTCGTGACGTTCGCGCAGCAAGGGCACGCCCGCCTCGGCGTGGCGCGCAGCAGCGACCTCGTCCACTGGACGGTCCCACCCGGATGAGGACGCGACCGAGGCTCACCGAGTGACGCCACGGCGCGCGATCGGTACAGTCCCGGGCGCTCGGGGGAGAGGCGGCTCCTGTGCGTCGCGTCGAGGCGCGTCGCGGCGGTCGAGCCGACAACCGAGACGAGAGAGGCAGGGCCATGATCCGAAGACTGATCACCCTCGGTGCCGCGTGCGCGCTCGCGGGTGGGATGGTCGTCCTGGGCGCGCCCGCGACCGCCGGCGCGAGCAGCGACTCCGCGACGTGCTCGGGCCCGACCGGACCGGGACACTTCGAGCGGCTCGTCGTTCCGCCCGGCGCGCACTGCCAGATCAACGGCCGCGTGAGCGTCGACGCTCCGCTGCGGATCGGTGCGGGCGCGCTCGTGTTCGTGTCGCCGACCGCGCAACTCCGTGTCGACGGCTCGCTGACCCTGGAACGCGGCGCGGTCCTCGCCGCTCCCCAGAACACGTCGCCGATCGACGTCGACGGTTCCGTGCACGTGCGCAGCGGTGCCGTCCTGCTGATCGGCACCGAGACACCTGGTGGACCGCTCGTGAACCGCATCGACGGACCGGTTCTGGGTGACGACGCCACCGGCGTGCAGATCCACAACGCCAGCATCGACGGACCCGTCAGCCTGCGCGGTGGCGGCGCGGACAACCCCGCCGCGGACCAGGCCGCCGGCAATCAGCCGGTGAACTTCAACGACCTCGAGGACAACCACATCGACGGTCCCGTGAGCGTGCGGGGGTACGCGGGCATCTGGGCCGGCGTGATCCGCAACCACATCGACGGGAACCTGACGTTCACGAACAACACCGACAAGGACGAGTTCGACATCGGGTCCAACGTCGTGGACGGCAACGCGCGGTGCACCGGGAACAACCCGGCGGTCAACACGGGCGGCAGCCCCGGATCGCCGAACACCGTCGAGGGGCACAACACCTGCGGGTAGCTCCTCGCCCGCGTCGTCGACGGGAGCCCGGCGCTGCGCCGGGCTCCCGTCGCGTACAAGGGGCCGGAAATCCACCACCCGCGCTCACCGGTTGCGCATGATGGGGCTCGTGAGCGGGCGTGGGGTGTGTCCGGGCTGCGGCCGTGAGATCGCGGACCTCGACGAGGACGCCATCTACGTCCAGGCCGCGTGGTTGCCGGTGACCGAGGAGCTCGCGGAGACGGGCTGGTACCACTGGCACTGCACGAGCGTGGCCGCGCTCGATCCCGTCCACAGCAGCTGAGCGACGTGCCCGCGGTCGCGGCCGCGCGATGCGGGCGCCCCGGACGTCGAAGGGATCCGGTGTGGTGACGCACAGCGCGACCGCCTCCGTCGGCCAGCCGGCTCCCGACTTCTCGCTCGACGACGTCGACGGGCACACCGTTCACCTCGCCGACGAGCTCACGCACGGCCCGGTCGTCCTGGTCTTCCTGCGGGGGTTCGGCTGACCGTTCTGCCGCCGGCACCTCTCGCAGTTGCGGGACGACATCGGCCGCTTCACCGAGCTGGGTGCCCGGGTCGTCGCGATCGCGCCCGAAGGGCCGTCCGCCCTCGAGCGGTATGCGGCACGCGGGCCGTTCCCGTTCCCCATCGTCGCCGACGTCGACCACCGCACGTTCGACGCGTACGACGTCGGCAGCCGCGCGCTGAGCCTCGGCCAGCGGCCCGCGGTGTTCGTCGTGGACGGCGGCGGGATCGTGCGGTTCGACTCGGTCGGGACGCAGCAGTGGCAGATCCCGACGAACGACACCGTGCTCGACGTCCTGCGGAAGCTGCGCGACTGACGCACCCGGCGACCGCCCACAGCCGACCTTTGGGAGATCGACGGGCTTCCGTACCGCTGATCCCCCAGAGTTCGACCCGTGGAGCGGCCGGTCAGCCGTGGACGATCGCGGTGATCGCCTTCGCCATCCCGGCCGGGTTGGGGTCCTGGTAGACGGCCCGACCGATCGCGACGCCGGCCGCGCCACCGTCCATCGAGTCGCGGATCCCGGCGAGCAGTGCCTCGCGGTCGTCGCGACGCGGGCCACCGAGGAACAGCACCGGCACGCCGACGCTGCCCACGACGCGCCTGACCGCATCGACGCGCGCGCGACCGGGCTCGGCGTCCGGGACGGACAGCTTCAAGATGTCCGCGCCCAGGTCGTGCGCGATCACCGCGGCGCCGACCACGCCGTCGACAGAGCGGTCGATCGCGCCGTCGCGCCACGACAGCGACTCGATCATCGTTCGCAGCCCGAGCACACGCGCGGCCTCGAGGACCTCGCCGAGGAGCTCGAGCGCGCGGGCGGTGACCGGGTCGCGGCGGTCGATGCGGATCATGTGCTTGACACCGTCGCAGCCGAGATCGGCGGCACGCGCGCACGTCGCGACGAGCCGGTCGTCGAGCTCGAACGGCGTGCCGGCGAGGCCGGTGCGGTTGAGCGACAGCCACGACGTCTGGCCGGGCGCGAGCGCGTCCCGGAGCTCGACGAGCGGCCGCGTCGTCGCCATCAGCCCGTCGCAGAGCGGCAGCGCGGCGCGCAGCGCGCCGAGCAGGTCGTCCCACCGCTCGATCGTCGTGACGCCGCGCGCCCTGTGGTCGGCGGCGAGGATCACGAGCCGCTCCTCTTCAGGCACCGGCCGCATCCGGGATCTCGGCAACGGGATCGTCGTGGTCGTCGTACTCCGTGCGCAGCGCGCGGCTCATCACCGCGTGCATGTCGTAGAGCGCGGCGATGTACGTGAGCTCGAGGATCGCGTCCTCGCTCAAGGCGTGTCGCAGCGCGTCGAACACGCCGTCGGCCACGCGCCCGCCGTCGTAGACGAGCGCGTCCGTGTAGGCGAGAACGGCACGCTCGCGCTCGTCGAAGCACGACGCCACCTGCCACGCCGGGATCGCGTCGATCTTCGCGTCGGGGATGCCGGCGTCGCGGCACGCCTTGCAGTGCTGCGAGAAGACGAACCGGCTCGCACGCGCCCAGCCCACGCGCGTCTGCGCGAGCTCGCGGAGTTGCGGGTCGAGGACGCGCCGCGGGCTCTGGTAGAGCGCGAACCCGTCGACGCAGTGCTGCAGCACATCGGGCACGCGTGCGAAGACGGTCCACCAGTCGCCGCGCGTCCCGGTCGCGGTGCCCGGCTCGGCCACGGGGTCGCGTCCGGGCCCGAAGACGAGGTCGTACATCGCGGTGACGATCGGCGGGTTGTCGGACGCCCGCCGGACCGGCTCGAGTCTCGGCATCAGACGCGCTGTCGCGACGTCGCGGGCGCGTGGCGGACGTCGTCGGGCGTGAACGCGCGTGTCGTCGCGGCGAGCTCGAGCAGGATCCCGTCGGGATCCTGGAAGTAGACGGAGCGGACGAACACGCCCGGGTGCATCGTCTTGCTGATGCCCCACTCGCTGTCGTCGTGGTTGGCGATCTCGCTGCACGGCACGCCGGCCGCGACCAGCCGGTCGCGGTACTCCTCGATGCGTTCGGGCGCGACGTCGAACGCGACGTGGTTCATCGAGCCGATCGCGCTCGTGAGGTCGCCGGTGTCGGGACGGGCGGCGGGCGCCGCGACGCCGGGCGCGGCGTCGGGCGCGTCGGGGAACCAGAAGAACGCGAGCATGTCGCCGCCGCCGCAGTCGAAGAAGAAGTGCTGTCCCATCCCGGCGGGCAGCTCGATCGTCTTGACGAGCGGCATGCCGAGCACGCCTTCGTAGAACGCGACCGTGCGCGCCATGTCACTCGACACGAGCGCCAGGTGGTTGACGCCCCGGAGCTCGAACTGCGAATCGCCCATCCCGTCCCCATCGCGTGCCGGCAAGGTCGCCCATCATCGCCGACCCGCGACGGACGGGCCACCGACCTGCGCCACGCCGTGGAGGCGGGCTTCAGCGAGCCGGCGCGCCCTGTGTGCGGAGGCCCGTCACGATGTCGTCGAGCACGCGGTCGATCCTCTCGTCGGCCGCGTGCGCGTGCGACATGTGGAGGACGATCTGCGCGACGAACGTGGCGTCGGGTGGCGGCGGCCCGTCGGCGCAGGGGCGCCCGATCTCGCGGGGCCGGCACAGCTGCGGCCTCGGTCTGCGAGAGACACCCGGATGCGTGCGTCGCACCGATCGTGCCCTCATCACCGCCTCCCTGCTCCCCCCGCGGGCGTGAGCCCGCGCTCAGGATGTGCGGCTCCGGCCCTGGGCCCCAGGACCGGTGATCCCCCGGTTGCACGGCACATCGACCGCGCGAGCGGAATGGTACGAGCGCGGCCGCCGGCGGGCGCGGATCCCGCGCGATCGGGCCGGTGGCCTGGACGTCCGCACGCGGCCCGTCGATCATGCCGTCCGTTCGCATGCGAGGACGAGGAGTGGAGGTGCGCGATGACGGCGGCCGACGGTTCGTTGCACGGTGACGAGGAGCGGCTGCGGCCGTTCGTGTTCGACGTCGCCGCGATCCCGGGCTACACGAACGCGGAGCTCCTCGCGGGCGCCGATGACGCCGACGAGTACCTCGAGCTGCTCGGGCGCGACCTCGTGACGAAGCCGATCGTGCAGACGCCGAAGCTGTGCGTGTACCACGAGACCGCGAAGCCCGGCGAGCGCGTGAAGCCGCACCGCCACGGCACCTATCAGGTCGACTACGTGCTGCGCGGCGAGCTGATCTTCGGCAACACCCACGTCCGCGCCGGGATGGGCTCGTTCATGCCGGACACGCTGTATTCGTGGCGCGCGGGTGACGAGGGCGCGGAGTGGATCGAGATCCACTCGGGGATCGGCGGGATCTTCACGGAACCGGCCTGACGCGACGGGCCTGCGTCAGTGCCAGGCGCCGACCCAGCCCAGCGAGAGCACCGCGAGCACGACCCCCAAGCTCAGCGTGACGAGCGTGACGACCGCGCGTACAGCAGCTCCGCGCGCGGGCCCGTCACCGTGTCGCGCGCGTCGTGTCCAGTCGGCGAGAGCGAGCGCGGGCGTCTCGATGACGTGACCGAGGACGTGCACGGTCATGAGCGGGAACCAGAGGATGAAGCTCGCCTTGTGCGCCTCGAGGAGCCAGTGCGTGCCCGGGCCGGCGGCGAGCGCGGCGATGCCGGTCGCGAGCACCGCCGTCGACGTGACGACGACGAGCGGGCCGGCGAGGCGCAACAGCAACGGGGGCGCGCCCCTGCGTCCGTACCCGGGATCACCGAGGTAATACCGGGCGAACCGGTAGGTCGTCGTGCCGATCTTCAGCGCGACGGGCGGCACGACCAGCATCCCGACGAAGACGTGCGCCGAGACGAGCCGGTGCACGCGGAGGATCGTCACGCCCTCGATCGCGAGCAGCACGAAGAGGACGGCGCCGAGCGTCCCGGTCAGCCGCGCGTTCCCGACGACGCCCGCCGCGCCGTCGGCACCCGCCGACGGCCCGCGCTCGGACCCGACCTCCGTCTTCACCGCGGCGACCCCTCCTCGAACTGGCTCGGCGTCCGTGATGATCGGCGCCCGGGCTGAGAATCGGCGCGACGAACCGCAACGAGAAGGCAAAGATTCGGTCCTCGGACGGGCCGCTCAATCCTCGGGCGCTTCCTGCCGACAATGTGCTCGAGGAGAGTCGCGGGGCAGGAGACGGCCATGCCTGCGCGCGACCCGTTCACGACCGGCGGCGGGCAACCGTTCGTCCCCGACGAGTGGGGCCGCCGCTACTCGTTCCGCGTGCAACTCGACGTGCCGGTGCTCGTCTTCGCCGTCGACGACGGTGAGCTGCGGCCGTGCGGCGCGTGGAATCTGCACGACGCGTCGTGGAGCGGGGCGACGCTCCAGCACGTCGGCGACGACGTCGAGGCGGGGACGACGCTGCTCGTCCGCATCGACCACGTCGTCGGTGGTCGCCGGTTCACGGTCTCGCCGCGCGCCTGGGTCGTCGCGGTGGTACCGGGCCCGACCCGCACGCTCTACGACGTCGAGTGGCTCGACCTGACCGACGGGCAGACGGGCACGCTGCAGCATCTCGCGCTCGCGATGACACGTTCGCGGCTGCGTCGCATCCGGGACGGGC
>DASRES010000021.1 GCA_035651955.1 Acidimicrobiia bacterium | reverse complement strand
TCGAGGGCAAGCACGGCGTCGACGTGGCGGAGATCCCCCGCTCGCCGCGATGCTGCGCCCGGGCGACACGATGCTCCTCTTCACCGACTGGCTGAGCGAGCTGCGCACCGCGACCGGCGAGGTGCTCGGCCTCGACGGCGTCGACGAGATCCTGGCCGAGCACGCGGCGCTGGACCCCGAGCATCTCCTCGACGACCTCGTGAAGACAGCACGCGGACCGCGGGCCACGCGCGCGACGACCTCGCCCCTGCTCGCGCTGCGGGCGACCGGCGACGGGTAGCGCGCGTCAGCCGCGGAGGACGTGGAGCAGCGCGGGCGCGCCGACGACACGCGCGCCTTGCGCCTCCGCGTGGTCACGCACCCAGCGGTCGGACGACACGGCGAGGACGGGTGCAGCCCGACGCACGAACGAGGCCACCTGCCGCACGACGACGGGATCGGCGTCCTCGCCGGGCTCGGAGAACACCACGCGGACACCCGTGCGGCGCGGCGCGGGGACGCTCCCGACGTCGGCACCGTCGAACACGCACACGACACCGCAGCGCGTCCGCATCTGGAGCTCGGTCAGCCCCGCGAGCAGCCGTTCACGCTGCAGGTCCGGTGCGGCGTCGGGCCATCCCTGCATCGAGACGTTGTAACCGTCGACCACCATCACCACGCCGGGGACGCGCAGCATCGCGGCCACGCCGTCGGGCGAGTCGGCGACGAGACCCTTCGGCACGGGCGGCGGCGAGGGACGGGTGCGCCCGCCGTCGCGTCCGCGGCCGCCGCGCGTCGTGTCCGCGGGCGATGCCGCGTCCCCCGCAGCCGGCGCGGTCCTCGTGCCGCGGCCCGCGTCGTGATGTCGCGTCGCGATGACGCTGAGGCCGTCGGCGACGCGACGCGCGAGCTCGGCGGCGTCCTCGAGTGCCTGCAGCTCCGCGGGACCGAGCACCCCGGGCTCGCGCGAGCTGCGCTCGGCGAGATCGGCCAGCTCGCCCTCGAGCCGCGCGACCTCTTCGTGCGCGGCGCGCGCGTCGGCATCCGCGGCGCGCACGCGTGCAACCTCGCGCCGGTAGCGCGCCTCGGCCGCTTCGGTCGCCTCGCGGGCCTCGCCGAGCTCGCGCTCGAGCGTCTCCGCGCGACGACGGGCGACGTCGGTGTGGCGCTGTGCCTCCTCCTCGCGCGCGCGCCGCGAGCGACGCTCGTCGCGCAGCTCACGTTCGAGACGGGCGACGTTGGCCTCGGACTCGGAGCGCGCCGTGTCGGCACGGCGACGGGCCTCCTCGAGCGTGGCGACCTGGGACCGCAACGCCTTCACGTCGTCCTCGGACGCCTGCTCGCGACGACGGCGCTCGTAGGTGGCGACGGCGACGCCCAGACCGAACGTCCACCCGTCCGGGCGCGCGGCGTACAGCGCGGACGCGAGCAACGGCAGGTCGTCACGCTCGGCCGCGCTGTCGACGAGAGCGACGGCGTCGCTCGCGCTCCACCGACCGAGCACGTCCTCGACCTCGCCCCGGTCGAGGAACCGCTCGACCATCTCCTTGCGGAACCCCTCCTCGCTCTCGACCGCGCGCAGCAGCTGCTGGCGTGCCGCGCCGCGTGACAACCCGCGGCGGTCGAAGCCGGTGAGCGGCCGCAGCGACAGCGGGACGTCACCGGGCTCGAGCGCGCGCAGGTGGTCCGCGGCCGTGTCGAGCAGCGGTGCGAGCAGTGCCTCCGGGACGGGCGGGACGCCCGCGTCGCTCATGGCAGTGCCGCCCGGACGTCTTCCGGGGAGCAGCCCGTAGACTGAGCGGCGACCGGCGACGACGCCGGCGCGGGAGGCTTCCGATGCAGGCTCGTCACGAAGAGCTCACGCTCGAGACACGAGGCGACGGCGACGTCGTCGACGTCACGGGCGACGCGCAGAAGGTCGTCGACAACTCCGGCCTGCGCGACGGGCTGTGCACGGTGTTCGTGGCCCACTCGACCTGCGGCATCACGACCATCGAGTACGAGCCGGGCTGCAACGCCGACCTCAACGGGGTCCTCGAGCGGGTGGCGCCCCAGCACGGCCGGTGGGAGCACAACGAGCGGAACGCCGACACCAACGGTCACAGCCACGCCCGCGCCGCGTTGATCGGCCCGTCCGTCACCGTGCCCTTCATGTCCGGCGAGCTCGTGCTCGGGGTGTGGCAGAAGGTCGTCTGCATCGACTTCGACGACCGGCCCCGCAGCCGGAAGCTCGTCGTCCAGCTGCTCGGCGAGTAGCGGGAGCCGGGTCACGCCCGGCCGTCCGCCGCGGCGGACGACGCCTCGTCCGCGGCCACGACGGTCTCGATCGCGCCGCCGCTCGCACCGCACCACCGGCACGTGACCTGCTCGATCTGCTCGTCGAGCAGCTCGCCGTCCTCGACGTTCAGCTCACCACCGACGCTGAAGTGGTGGAACTCGCGCGTACGGCGCGTGGCGACGACGTCGAAGCGGGTCAGGTTCCCACAGGCGCTGCACCGGTAGCGCGTCCCAGGCACGCCCGGAATCGTAGTGGGCCGCCCCATCCGCGGGATGCGAACGCATGTTCGATACGGTCGCGATCGTGGGTCAGCGAACGTTCGACGACCTCGGCATCCCGTTGCACGACGTGACCTTCGTGGTCGTCGACCTGGAGACGACGGGCGCGTCACCGGCCGAGTGCGCGATCACCGAGGTCGGCGCGGTGAAGTACCGCGGCGGCGAGTGCCTCGCGACCTTCCAGACGCTCGTGAACCCGGGCGTCCCCATCCCGCCGTTCGTCACGATGCTCACCGGCCTGACGGACGCGCTCGTCATGCCGGCGCCGCCGATCGACGCGGTGCTGCCCGCGCTGCTGGAGTTCGTCGGGCCCAACGAGCCGTCGACCGTGATCGCGGGGCACAACATCCGCTTCGACGTGTCGTTCCTCGATGCCGCGTGCGCGCGGCTCGGGTACCCGCGCCTCGCGCACACACGGGTCGACACCGTCGCGCTCGCGCGCAGGCTCGTGCGCGACGAGGTCCCGAACCTGCGCCTCGCGACGCTCGCCCGCCGGTTCCGCACGGCCGTCGAGCCGATCCACCGCGCGCTCGACGACGCGCGCGCGACCGCCGAGGTGCTCCACGGCCTCCTCGAGCGCGCCGGCACGCTCGGCGTCCTCGGCCTCGACGATCTCGTCGCGCTGCCGCGCATGCGCGCGCACCCGTCGTCGTCGAAGCTCCGCCTCACGACGCGGCTCCCGCGCAGCCCGGGTGTCTACCTGTTCCGCGATCGCGGCGGCCGCGTCCTGTACGTCGGCAAGGCGACGAACCTGCGTGCGCGCGTGCGCTCCTACTTCGGCAGCGACGACCGGCGGAAGGTGCCGCAGCTGCTGCGCGAGCTCGCGTCGATCGACCACGTCGAGTGCGCCGATCCGTTCGAGGCCGCCGTGCGCGAGCTGCGGCTCATCCAGCACCACGAGCCGCGCTTCAACCGGCAGGCCAAGGCGTGGCGCAGCTACGCGTACCTGAAGCTCACGCTCGACGAGCGGTTCCCCCGTCTCGCCGTCACGCGTGAAGCCCGTCGAGGTGCCGCCCATCTCGGGCCGTTCCGGTCCGCGGGTGCGGCGCACGCGGTACGCGACGCGATCGAGTCGGCGGTGCCGCTCCGGCGGTGCACCCGGCGCGTCGGCCGTACCGCGCCGCGGTCGTGCGAGGCGTGCGTGCCCGCGCAGCTCGGTGTGGCGTGCTGCCCGTGCTCGGGTCGAACACCCGAGGACGAGTACGACGGCGTCGTCGAGCTCGTGCGGCGCGCGTTCGCGGGCGACGGGCGTGTGCTGCTCGCTCCGCTCGACGACCGCATGCGGCGTCTCGCGGAGCGCGAGCGGTTCGAGGAGGCCGCGCTCGCTCGCGACCGGCTGCGCGCGCTGTCGTCCGCGCTCGCGCGCCAGCGGCTCGCGGACGCCACGCGCGCCGTCCGGCGTCTCGTCGTCACGACGCCGACGACGACGGTGGTCCTCGTGCACGGTCGCGCGCAGCTCGAGGGCGACGCCGTGCAAGCCGAGATGTTCCTGGACCTCACGCTGCCACCCCGGCGCGACGAGATCGACGAGCTGCTGCTGACGGCCCGCTGGCTCGCTCGCGCGGGCGGGCAACGGCGCGCGTCGCTGGTCGAGACAGCCGGGACGTGGGCGTCGTCGCTTCCGCCGCTGCCCGTCTACGAGGTGCGCCGGCCCGACGCGCGTCGGACGCGCTGAGGAGCCTGCGCGGGCTGCCCGGGTTGGCGGAGCTGCGCAGCTTCACGCGCGAGCGCGCGGCGGCGCGCGAGGAACTCGGGGAGCTGCTCGAGCGCGACGTGGGCGATCGTCGCGATGACGAGCGCGGCGAACGGCGCGATCGAGAAGATGCGCAGGTACCGGCCGATGCCCGTGCCGCTGATCACGTCGAAGAAGCTGTTGCCGTTCAGGACGCCGAGCCATCGCGCCGGGACGGCGACGATCACCAGACCGAGCGGCACGGCGACGACCCACACGAGCACTCGCCACGGCCAGGGCAGCGTCGAGCTGCGGTCGAGCGAGCGCTCGCGCGACGGCGCGACGCGCCCACGGGGCGGCACGGTCGCCTGCGGCAGCACGGCGGTCTCGCGGTTGCCGGCGACCGCCGGCAACGTGCGCGCGCGCGGCATCTCGCGTGCGCGCGGCGTCGGGTTCGGTCGTGAGACGCGCGGCGGCGCGGACGGCGCGGGCGGCGCGGAGGGTGAGGGTGAGGGTGACGGCGTGCGGTACTGGCGGGGCGTCTTCAGCACCTGACCGCACCCCGAGCACGTGAACGTGGCCGCCCCGTCGAGGTCGGCGATCGGGTGCTTGTGCCCGCAGTGCGGACAGCGCAGACCTTGCGCCATCAGCCGCGCTCCGCCTCGGCCGCCGCCCGGCTGACCTTGACGAACCGGTCGAGCGCGGTGCCCGCCCGCCCGCTGTCGATCGCGTCGCGCGCGACCTCGACGCCGTGCGCGAGATCGCGCGCCACGCCCGCGGTGACGAGCGCGGCCGACGCGTTCAGCACGACGACGTCGCGCACCGGGCCGGGCTCGCCGTCGAGCACACGCCGCACGACGTCCGCATTGTGCGAGGGGTCGCCGCCGACGAGCGACCCCGGGTCGACGCGCGCGATCCCGAGATCGACCGGGTCGACGACGCTGCGGTGCACACCGCCGTCGCGCAGCTCGAGCACGTCGGACACGGTCGTCGTCGTCAGCTCGTCGAGCCCGTCGGCACCGTGGAAGACCATCGCCCGCTCCGCGCCGAGCTCCCCCAGCGTCGCGAGCATCCGCTCGCCCATCGCGGGGTCGGGCACACCGACCACCTGACGGCGCACCCGCGCCGGGTTCGCGAGCGGGCCGAGGAAGTTGAACGTGGTCGGCACGCCGAGCTGCGCGCGCGCCGGACCGGCGTAGCGCATCGCGGGATGGAAGCGGGGCGCAAAGCAGAACCCGATCCCGGCTTCCTCGATGCAGCGAGCGACGCCGCCGGGACCGAGATCGATCACGACGCCCAGCGCCTCGAACACGTCGGCCGACCCGCACGCCGACGACGCTGCTCGATTGCCGTGCTTGGCGACGCGCACACCGGCACCGGCTGCGACGAGCGCGGCCATCGTGGACACGTTCACCGTGTGGGAGCGGTCGCCACCGGTCCCGCACGTGTCGAGAACCGGGCCGCCGTCGAGGTCGACGTCGACGCGCGCCGCGAAGCGCAGCATCGTGCGCACGAGCGCAGCGAGCTCCTGCGCGCTCTCCCCCTTCGCTCGCAACGCGATCGCGAAGCCCGCGATCTGGACGTCGCTCAGCTCGCCGGAGAGGATGGCCGTCATGATCTGCTCGACGACGTCCGCGGGCAGGTCCTCACGACGGACGAGACGCGCGAGCGCATCCGACCAGACCGACGGTTCCATCGCGCTCAATCCCACCACAGGTCCTGGTCGAGGACACCGCGCGCGATGAGACCGAGCTGGACCTGGCTCGTGCCCTCCACGATGGTGAGCTGCTTCGCGTCGCGGTAGTAGAGCTCGAGCGGGTGATCCTTCATGTAGCCCGCGGCACCGAGCATCTGCAGCGCCTCGCCGGACACCTTCACCGCGACCTCGGTCGCGTGGTACTTCGCCATGGACAGGAACGGCACGTACTCCTTGGTGAACTGGCCCGCGTCCGCCATGCGTGCCGCCCGGTAGGTCAACAGCCGCGCCGCCTCGATCTCGGTCGCGAGGTGCGCGATCTTCCACTGGATCCCCTGGAAGTCCGCGATCGTCCGCTCGAACGCGCGGCGCTCCTTCACGTACTGCACCGCGTACATCAGCGCGCCCTCCGCGAGACCGATGCCGCGGGCGGCCACGATCGGGCGCATCGAGTTCAGGCCCAGCATCGCGAGCCGGAAGCCACCGACCTCGCCGATGACGTTCTCCGCCGGGACACGCACGTCGTCGAGGATCAGCTCACCGGTGTCGACGCCGCGCACCCCCATCTTGCGGTCGACGCGTCCGACAGAGAGACCCGGACGGTCGCGCTCGACGATGAACGCGCTCACGCTGTCGTGCGCGCGCGACTCGGCCGGGCCCGTCTTCGCGAAGACCGTGTACCAGTCGGCCTGGCGCACGCCCGACATCCAGCACTTCGTCCCCGACAGCACCCAGTCGTCGCCGTCCGGGCGCGCCCGCGTGCGCATGCCCATGACGTCGCTGCCGGCCTGGGGCTCGGAGAGACCGAACGCGGCGCGCGCCTCGCCCGTCGCGACCGGGCGGACGAAGCGCTCGTTCTGCTCCTTGGAGCCCGCGATCATGACCGGACCGGTGGGCAAGCGGGTGAGGAGCAGCATCAGCGCGGCGGCGTTGGAGTACTTGGCGACCTCCTCGATCGCGATCGCGAGGCCGGTGATCCCGGCGCCGGAGCCGCCGTACTCCTCGGGGATGCACAGCCCGGTCAGGCCCGCGTCGACGAAGACCTCGAACAGGTCCTGCGGGTACTCCTCGGTCTCGTCGATCTCGCGCGCCCGGGGCGCGACCTTCTCCTGGGCCAGCTTGCGCACCGTGGCCTGGAGCTCCGCGAGCTCCGGGGGAAGGTCGAAATCCACGACCGGCCAGGTTACCGGCCGGGTCCCACCGACCCTGGGCCAGCGGCCGCTCGTGCTCCTATGCCCGATGGTCGCGCTCGCTGCGAGGCGGGATACCCGCCTCGCGGCCGCTCGCCGCTCCTATGCGCTCTTGCGGCGCTGGCGGATGACCCGGCGACGCTCGCGCTCGGTCAGCCCGCCCCACACGCCGTGCTTCTCGCGCACGAGCAGGGCGTGCTCGAGGCACGGCTCGCGCACGGGGCACGCCGCGCAGACGGCCTTGGCCTCGGCGGCATCCTCGTCGTCCTCGGACGCCGGATAGAAGATCTCGGGGTCGACGCCGCGGCAGCCGGCGAGTTGCCGCCACGACGTGTTCGTCCGGTCGTGCATTCTCAGCACCGAGAACCCCCTCGGTTGTCCCGTCCCTCGACCCCTGTGTCTCGGTCGTTATTCCCCGCGTCTGAAGCGAAAACAACGGCCTCTTCGCGGAAGCGGTACACGACCGTGCCCCTAGGATCGTTTGTCGTGCATTCCGAGCGCCCAGCGCGGTCGAACCGTGCGCGCGACCACGCTGCGCGTCGGTCGACGCCGCTTCTCCTGGCGGCCGCCGTCACGCTCCCCGGCCTCGTGCTGCGAGCCTCGGGAGCGCACGCGGAGCCGTTGCTCGCCGCGTTCGCATTCGGCTTCGCGGTCGTCGGCGCGGCGTTCCTCCTCGCGTGGGCGGCTGAGGCGATGCAGGTCGACGTGTCGCAAGGTCTCGCGCTCGCGCTGCTCGCGCTGATCGCGGTGCTGCCCGAGTACGTCGTCGACTTCGTCTTCACGTGGAAGGCAGGCAAGAACCCGCACGAGTACGCGCCGCTCGCACTCGCCAACATGACGGGCGGCAACCGGCTGCTCATCGGCATCGGGTGGTCACTCGTCGTCCTGCTCGCCGCGTGGCGCATCAAGCGGACGGCGAAGACGCGCGGGTACACGGGCGAGGTCGACACGTCGGTCCACCTCGATCGCGCGCACGCCATCGAGATCGGCTTCCTCGCGGTCGCGACCGTGTACTCGCTGACGTTGCCGCTGAAGCGCACGCTGACGCTCGTCGACGCGGTCGTGCTCGTCACGCTGTTCGTGCTCTACCTGACGCGCATCACGCGCACGCCGTCCGAGGAGCCGGATCTCGTCGGGCCCGCGAAGCTCGTCGGCGAGCTCCCGCAACGGCAGCGCCGCATCGCGCTCACGGTGATGTTCGCGTTCGCGGCCGGCGTGATCTTCGCGTGCGCCGACCCGTTCGCCGAGTCGCTCGTCCACACGGGCGAGCGCTTCGGCGTGAGCACCTTCCTGCTCGTCCAGTGGCTCGCGCCGCTCGCGTCGGAGGCACCGGAGCTGATCGTCGGCGCGCTGTTCGCGTGGAGACTCAACACGAACGGCGCGCTCGGGTCGCTCGTGTCGTCCAAGGTCAACCAGTGGACGCTGCTCGTCGGCACGCTGCCGATCGTGTTCGTCATCTCGTCGGCGGGGCTGCACGGGCTGCCGCTCGACACGGTGCAGCGCGAGGAGCTCTTCCTGACGGCGGCGCAGAGCGCGTTCGCGGTCGCGGTGCTCGCGAATCGGTCGATCAGCGTGCGCGAGGCGCTCTGGCTGCTCGGGTTGTTCTTCTCGCAATTCGTGCTCGGCGCGGTGCTCCCCCACGACCTGCGCGCGCTGGAGCGGCTCGGCGTCGGCGCGGTGTACTTGGTGCTCGCGGCCGGTGTCGTCGCGCGTCAGGGACGGTCACTCTTGCGTTTGCTGAACGACGGGTTCCGCGTGCCCGTACGCGAGCTCGCGCGTAGCGACGAGCTCGTCGGAGAGGTGAGCTGAGGTGAACGACCGCGCGAGCGAGGGCGTGGACGAGCGGCCGGTCGTCGACGGGATCGCGGTCCTCCGCGGTGCGATCGCGGGTCTCGTCGTCATCGTGCCCGTGACCGTCGTGCGCGCGCTCGTGAGCCGCCACGTCCACGACTTCGACCACAGCGCCTGGGCTGCACCGTTCTTCTTCGCGATCCTCGTCGCGTACGGCGTCGCCGGCTGGGTCGCGGGACGATCGACGCCCGGCGCGCCGTTGACCAACGGCGCGCTCGCCGGGTTCGGCTCGGTCGTGCTGTGGCTGCCGCTGCGCATCGCGATCTGGGCGATCCGTGACGACCACCGCGGGCTGTTCACCGGCGCGCACCCGACGATGACCGTCGCGCAGGTCTTCGGCGCGCTCGTGCTCGCGGCCGGCTTCGGGATCCTCGGGTCACTGCTCGGGTCGCGACATGTGAGAGCGGCGCGACAATGACCGACGCGGTGGCGAGCCGGCCGGGCGGCCGCGTACGGGCGTCGACCCGTCCGAGGAACGTCCGGACTCCGCAGGGCAGGGTGCTGGGTAACGCCCAGTCGGGGTGACCCGCAGGAAAGTGCCACAGAGAACAGACCGCCGATGGCGTGGCAACACGCACGTGTACATGGCGTGGCAACACGCACGTGTACATGGCGTGGCGACACGCACAGGCAAGGGTGAAACGGTGCGGTAAGAGCGCACCAGCGCCCGGGGTGACCCGGGCGGCTCGGCAAACCCCACCCGGAGCAAGGCCAGACAGGGGGAGGACGGCCCGTCCGACCGTGGGCCACGGCCCCGAGACCCCCGGGTAGGCCGCTGGAGCCGGCGGGCAACCGCCGGCCGAGAGGGATGGCCGCCACGGACCCGCGAGGGTCCGTACAGGATCCGGCGTACAGGCCGACTCGCCACCGCTCCACCACATGACGTGCGAATGCGCCGGGCACATGACGTGCGAATGCGCCGGGCGGACGTCGTCAGGCCACGTGGCGCGCAGAGGGTCGCAACGTCTTTCGCCGGTCGACCAGGCTGATCCAGAGCACGTCGACGGAGATTGCGGCGGCGACCACGATCGCGGGTTCGGCGCTGACGCGATACCGGACCGCACCGAAGAACATCGCCGCGGCGACGGTGACGACGACCGCGGGCGCGACGATCGGCGAGATCGGGATGTGGCGGCGCCGCATGACGACGACGCCCGCCACGGCGAGCGGCATCAGGAAGTAGTACGACCCGAGCGCGATCTGGGACGCGCCGATCGTCCGTCCCTCGAGGAGCCCGTTCAGACGGACGTTCTGCCTCGGCTTCCAGACGTCCCACATGCGACCGACGCGCTCGAGCATGACGACGGGGAGCCGTGACTTGTGCGTCTTGATGTAGTCGACGGCTTCCTTGCGAACGGCGGCGTCGACGTCGGACGCGTCGCCCCGAATCGGACGCGCGCCGAAGACGTGGCACGAGCCGTACCAGCCGGCCTGGCTTCCGTAGTAGGTGGCATCACAACTTGCTGCGGAGAGCACGGCGCCGACGCTGTCGGTCATGTACACGGGCTTGTCGAATCGGCTGAGGTTGTAGCCGATCCACGGTCCGACGCACACGACGACCATCGCACCCGACACGGCGGCGAGTTGCGCGCGCGTCCGCGCCGTGACGTCGTGCCGGCACAAGACGATCGTCACGATCAGGATCGGCGCGAGGATCGCGACCTCGGCGCGACTCATGATCGCGGCGCCCAGCGCGAGTCCGAACCAGATCGCGTGAGTCATGTCCGGTCGCTCCCAGAGGGCGTATGCGCTCAGGAGGACGAGCGAGATCGTGAGCGCGCTCATCGACTCGGACAGCAGCATGCCGTCGTTGATCCAGAGGTTCGCGTAGACGGCCGCGAACGTCGCGGCCACGAGCCCGACGCGCACCCCGCCGACCCGGCGGCCCGTGAGCCCGACGATGACGACGACCGCGGCGCCGAGAACCGTCGACGCGACGCGATGGTCGGTGACGCTCCAGAACCCCAGGCGCGAGACGAGCGACAGATACATCGAGTACAGAGGAGGATGCACCGCGCTCTGGCTGACCTGGTGGAGGAACAGCCAGCGGAACGGATCGATGAAGCCCTTCCCGTCAGCCAGCGTCCACGCTTCGTAGTGGTAGTAGACGGCATCGCCACCGAACACGTACGAGGCGTTGCCGACGAACACGTAGAACAGACGGACTCCGAGACCGACGAGCGCGATCGCGGCCAAGCTCCACAGGAACGGCGGGTGCGCGACGCGGCGCTCGGCGCCCGCTCCAAGGACGCCATGCGCGCGCGGCCGTCCCGACACAGCGCCTCGCTTCCGCTTGCACCACGACGATCACGCCGACGGTCGCATCGTGCCGTCGAGCGCCGGTGACAGCAACTGCTCGACGCCGAGGACCGGCCGTGATCTCACGTTCCGTGTTTGAGTCCCACGCTCCGTGGAAAGGCTCGTTCCCCGACCCAGCCTGTCGGGAAAGAGGAGCGGGATGCTCGATACCTGTGACCATCGAGTCGGGCCGATCGTCGTGAGCCACGTTCCGGGAACCGTGGTCGCGTCGTGCGAGCCCTGCGACCGCACGCTCTCCGTCTGGCTCGGCGCCGAGGACGCCACCGCGTGCGAGCTCCGCGGGCTCGTGGCCGAGCTCAAGGACCATCTGTCCCGGCACCATCCGGAAGTCGACACCGACCGCACCGAGGAGCTTCGTCGGTGCGCGTGGCGGGTCGCGACGACGGCCTGACGCGTACCGCGCCTCGAGGTGCGCGGACGGTGAAACAGGCTGACATCGCCGTCAGCGTGCGCGACAGTGCCGCCAGCGCTTCACGTCGGCCTCACCCTGCCCGCCGACGCGGCGCTCGCCGGTCAAGGTCTCCGTCGCGCACGAGCCACCCCGCCCGGAGTTCGACGGAGACCTTCCGGCGACCTTTTCCCGCGCGACGCTACCGGTCGCGATGCATCGCGCCGTCCCTCCACGGAGTGAGCGCCCGACGCAGCGACGCGCACCAGGAACACTCGCGCGATGTGACCTCGTCACACTCAAGCGGCGGTGCATCGCGACCCGATACTTCTTGGGAGGCGGCACGACCCTCCGTCTCCCCGGACTGTCTCCCCGACGCGTCCGGCATCACACCATGAGCGCGCCCCCGGCACTCGCCCCCGCCAGAGCCGGGGGCGGCTCGCGTTCGCGGCGAACGCGAATGCCGGTCACTCCCTCGGAGCTTC
>DASRES010000020.1 GCA_035651955.1 Acidimicrobiia bacterium | reverse complement strand
GAGACGGGTGCCGGAGGCCGCCAGGGTGGGCCAGGAGATCTCGGCCATCTTCCACTCCACGACAGATCCGCGATCGGATCGACGATCAGATCCACGACCCCGTCGTCGTGCTCCCCGAGCATGGACCCAAACGGCCACCGTGACCAGTGCCGAAGGTCCCGGCCTGGGGTTCAGGTCTCCGCTCTTGGCAGCGCTTCGCGCTGCCGGGCCGCTGGGCCACGTTCCCGCTCGCCTGGCGGCTCGCTCGCTCGTGTCTCCGCTCTTGGCAGCGCTTCGCGCTGCCGGGCCGCTGGGCCACGCTCCCGCTCGCCTGGCGGCTCGCTCGCTCAGTCCCCGACGCGGCGGCCGGAGATCTCGTCGATCGTGATGCGCACCCAGTGGCCGGCCTTCGGTTCGGCCCACGACCGCAGCGGTCCGCGCTGCAGGCGCGCGATCTCGTCCTCGTCGGTCACCTCGTGGGCGAGGCCCTGGACGAGGACGCTCCACCCGGTGTGGTACAGCGCGCGGCTCTGGTCGATCTCGAACGCGACGGCCGCACCGTCACGGAGCGCGCTCAGCTTCGTACCGGACGGCGTCACGAAGACGACCGACGAACCGTCGGCCACGTAGTTCACGGGCAGGACGAGCGGACGCCCGTCCACGACGAACGCGAGCCGGCCGACGTACGACTCCTCACGCAGCAGGCGCAGGCACTCATCGGGATCGATCTCGGTCAGACGGGTGCGCTGCACCATGCGCGCAGCCTACGCCGGACGACGCGATCAGCCGCCGTCGGCCGCGTCGAGGAACTCGGGCGGGATGCCGATCGTCGACGCGTCCGGACCGAGCCGCGCGACGTACACGTCGTGGACCACGCGCCAGTCGGGCGGCGACGCGTCGGGCGTCCCGTCGAGCGCGCGCGTGAGAGCGGCGAGGCAGACGTGCCAGCCGGCGCCGTCGCGCGCGGCCTTGCCCAGCTCGGCGAGCGTGTCGGTGAACACGAGCACGGTGCCGTCGCCGTCCTCGTGCAGCTCGAAGCGCAGCACGTCCTCGCCCCAGCGGAGCTCCATCACCGAGGGCGGGTCGAACACGAGCATCTCGCCGTCGAACTCGACGGTCCCGACTGCGCGGTCGACGAAGCGCAACCGCGCGCCCGGTGCGAACTGCCCGTGCACCTCGTCGGGGAACCACGCCGCCATGTGGTCGGGCTCGGTGAGCGCGCGCCACACCTTCGCGCGCGAGTGCGCGAACCGTCGCGTGTACCGCAGCACGTAGCTGTCGCCAACGCGGTCGAGCTCGCCGTAGTCGGTCTCGTTCATCGCGGGTCCCCCTCACGGTCGTCGGGCATGTCGTCCAGGTGACGCTCGAGCGCGTCGAGGCGCTCGGCCCACAGGCGCCGGTACGGCGCGAGCCACTCGTCGACGTCGCGCAGCGGTTCGGGCCGCACCCGGTAGATCCGGCGCTGGGCGTCGGTGCGGACCTCGACGAGCCCGGCCTGCCGCAGCACCCGGAGGTGCTTCGACACCGCCGGCTGGCTCACCGCGAGCGCGTCGACGAGCTCGCTGACCGGGCGCTCGCCCTCCAGGAGGAGGTCGAGGATCCGCCGACGGTTCGGCTCCACGAGCACGTCGAACGCCGTCGCCACGCCGCTATATGAACATCAACGTATATGCTTGTCAAGGCATATACGTTGCCGAGTCCGCTGACCGTCACCCCTTCACCGTGAAGATGGTCCACTCGCCCGGCACCCCGCGGAGCGCGCCCGCGGACCGCTCGACGAACTCGATGCCCGAGCCGACCGTCAGGTCGCGCACCGTCGACGTCGCGAGCACCTCGCCCGGGTGCGCGAGCTCGCACACCCGCGCCCCGATGTGGACGGCGATCCCCGCGTAGTCGTCACCGCGGGTCTCGCACTCGCCCGTGTGCACGCCGGCGCGCACGTCGAGACCGAGGACGCGCGCGCGCTCGACGATCGTCTCCGCGCACCGCACCGCGCGCGCAGGCCCGTCGAACACCGCGAACACCCCGTCACCGGTCGCCTTGACGGCGCGGCCGCGAAAGCGGGTGAGCGCGTGACGCACCATCGCGTCATGACGGTCCAGCTCGAAGCGCCACGCGTCGTCCCCGGTACGCGCGGCGCGCACCGTGGAACCGACGATGTCGGTGAACAACACCGTGGCGAGGACGCGGTCACTCGGCGGCGCGGGGCGAGTGCCGGTGAGGAACTCCTCGATCAACGCGACGCGCTCCTCCGTGTCGGTGTCGAGGTACGCGTCGACGCCCGCGAACGTCGCGAGCCGCGCGTCCGGGATGTGGTCGACGAGATAGCGCGCGTGGTCGAGGAGCTGGAGCGTCTCCATCCGGGGATGGCCGCCGGCGGGTGACAGGACGAGCGTCGGCGCCTGCACGAGCGGCAGGACGTCGCGCACGTCGTTCCCCTCGTGGAGGAACACGGCCGACGCCGCGCCCGGGCTCGCGCTCACCTGCTGGCGCCGTGCGAGCAGCTGCGACAGGCCGGGCTCGTCCTGACGGTGCGCGGCGAACGTCGCGATGCCCCACGGGCGCTCCAGGTCGCCCCAGTCCGCGCGCATGCGATCACCGATGCGGGCCCGAGACTCGCGGTCGCTGCCGTACGGGTAGCCGCGCGACCTGAACGCGCGCGCGAACGCGCTGTTCAACACGAGCGCGTCGACACGCTCCGGATGGGTCGCGGCGACCAGGATCGCGACCTGGCCGCCGTCCCCGCCGCCGTGCAGCGCGGCACGCTCGATGCCGAGCGCGTCCATCACCGCGAGCACGTCGTCCACCTGCTGCTCGAGTGGCGGGACGGCGCCCGAGAGCAACGGATCCGACAGCCCGAGCCCGCGGCGGTCGAGGCGCACGAGCCGCGAGAAGCGCGCGAGACGCTCGTTGAACGCCGCCACCCACGGGTCGACGAGGCCCACGAGGATGCCGCTCATCACGTCCGGTACGCGCACGAGGTCGACGGGCCCGTCGCCACTGACGGCGTACGCGATCGACACGCCGTCCGCGTCCGCATACCGGATGTCCGGGAACTCGCCGCTCATGCCGTGTACTCCCTCGGGCGGTGCGCCCTGCCAGTCCACGTGGTCGAGTCCGAGGTACGCCGGCCGGGCGCGGTGGGATCGGCGGTGTGGCGTGCGTCACCGGTACGGGCGCGGTGTCGCGCGCCGCGGTGGCACCATTCGTCCGTGGGCTATGCGGACACGCCGCGGAGACCCGGATGGCGCGTCGCTTTGCTGCGCTCCGCGGCGGGCGCGCTGGTCCTCGCGGTCGGCCTCGCCGCGTGCGGCATGAACGTCAACGCGGCCGGCAACTTCAAGCCCCGGCATCCCGGCGCCTTGACCGTCGCCACGGGCGAGATCCCGCTGGCCGGGATGTGGACGGGCACGGCGAAGCACCCGACGGGTGGCTTCGAGTACGAGCTGGCGAAGGCGCTCGCCAAGCGGTTCGGGCTCGAGCGCGTCGACGTCGTCGTCATCCCGTTCAACCGTCTCGTACGCGGCGACATGGGCAGTGCGGACCTCGTGCTGTCGGACATGACCGCGACGTCGCAGCGCGCGCAGTACCTCGACTTCACGGACCCGTACCTCGCCGCGACACCGGCGGTCGTCGTGCGCAGCGGTCGCGACGTCCCCGACCTGAAGACTGCACAGGGGCTGTCGTGGGCCGTCGGCGAGTCGACGACCCTGCACGACTTCCTCGACGACACGATCCACCCGTCCGGCGCGGTCGTGCTCACGTCCTCGCTCGCGCAGACGGTCGCCGCGATCGAGGACGGCCGCGTCGACGCCGGGCTCGTCGATCTCCCCGTCGCGGCCGCGGTCGCGCGCGAATCCGGCGGGAAGCTCTCGGTCGCCGGGCAATTCGAGGCGAACGACGATGTGTCGGCCGCGCTCCCGAACAAGTCGCCCAACGTCGATCCGGTGTCCTCGGCGTTGCGCGCGCTCGTCGCCGACGGCACCGTGGCGTCGCTGGCCCACCACTGGCTCGGGCTCACCGTGAAGGGCACGGTCGCGGTGCACGTCCCACTCATCCGGACCGAGAGCACCTGAGGCGATCCGATGTACCTGGCGCAGCTCGTCCACGTGGAGTCGCCGAAGGGCCCGGCGCTGCCGTTCCTCGTCCTCTTCGTCGTCATCGTCGCCGGCCCGCTCATCATCGAGCGGTTCCGCATCCCGGGCATCCTCGGGCTGCTCGTCGGCGGCCTGCTGATCGGGCCGCACGGCCTCGGCGTCGTCGGCAGCGGCAACACGACCGTCCCCGACCTCGGTCAGCTCGGGCTGCTGTACCTCATGTTCGTCGCGGGTCTCGAGCTCGACCTGCGCATGGTCAACGCGCATCGCAACGCGACGCTGGTCTACGCGGCGTTCACGTTCAGCCTGCCGATGCTCGGCGGCACGCTGGCCGGGTTCACCATCGGGTTCAAGGCCAGCGCCGCGCTGCTCCTCGGGTCGTTGCTCGCGTCGCACACGCTCGTCGTCTACCCGATGATCCGCGAGATGGGCCGCGGCGACGACCCTGCGGTTGCGACCGGGGTCGGCGCGACCGTCGTCACCGACACGCTCACCCTGATCGTGCTCGCCGCGGTGTCGGGGGTGACGGTCGGGCACGCGGGGGCGTTCGACATCGCGTCGCAGGTCGTCATCGGGCTCGTCGTGGTCGCGGTCGGCTGCTTCGTCGTGCTCCCGCGCATCGCGCGCGAGTTCCTCGGTCGGTTCGGCACCGCGCGGCCCAGTCGGTACGTGTTCGCGCTCGTCGCGATGCTCGGCGCGGCGACGCTCGCCGGGGCCTTCGGCATCGAGGGCATCGTCGGCGCGTTCTTCGCCGGCCTCGCGCTCAACCGGCTCGTCCCGAACGAGGGCGACCTGATGGAGCGGATCGAGTTCTTCGGCGGCGCGGTGTTCGTGCCCGTGTTCCTCGTGTCGGTCGGCCTCATCATCAACCCGGCCGTGATGGCCGACGTCGAGACGCTCCGGCTCGCGGGCATCTTCATCGCCACGTGCTTCGGCGGGAAGCTCCTCGCCGCGGTGCTGACACGCCCACTGCTGCGGTACCGCTGGGCCGAGGTCGGTGTGCTGTTCTCGCTGACGATCCCGCAGGCCGCGGCGACGCTCGCGGCCACGATCGTCGGCTACGACATCGGGTTGTTCGGCACGAAGGTCGTGAACGCGGTACTCGTGCTCATCGCCGCGAGCCTCGTGCTCTCGGCGACGATCACACCGATCTTCACGCGCCGGCTCGCCGTGTCGACACCCGGCGCGGGACGGCTCGGCCGGCGCGTGCTGCTCGTCATCGACGCGCACCGTCCGCTTCGTCGCGGCGTCGCCAAGCTCGCGCAACGGCTGGCGGCGAGCGACGACGGGATCGTCGTGCCGGTGGTGGTCGCAACGGACCACGACCAGCCGGACGACGCTGCGTCGGGCTCGATCGACGCCATGCTCGTGCTGCTCGGGATCGACCGCCCGGTCGAGGTGTACGTCGACACGAACGAGCTCGACGGGATCCGGCACGCGGCGCGCTCGTTCCGGTGCACGTCGGTCGTCGTCGACGACCCGGACGGCA
>DASRES010000019.1 GCA_035651955.1 Acidimicrobiia bacterium | reverse complement strand
GACCGCGTTCACGCCGCACGCGAGGAACACCGCGATGCCGAGCACGACGAGCGGCACGGCGCGGCCCGTGCTGCGCAACGCGAGCCCCGCGCTCGAGTTGTTGGCGAACGCCTTGAACAGCGCGCCGACCGCCGACGGGTTGTTGTACGGCGACGCGCCGACCGCGATCGCCACGCCGACGAGCATCACGAGCACGAAGTAGGTGCGGTACCGCCACTTGATCGTCGCGGCCGCGAGCAGCGCGAGCGTCGGGATCGCGTAGCTGACGAGGATCAGCCAGATGTGCTGGGTGTAGTCGGGTGCGGACTCGGTCCAGGGGCCGATCTTGTCCTGGCCGTAGAAGAACCAGTACCCGAGCCCGCGCATGATCTCGCTCGGGAACGACGTCTTCGACACCGATTGCACCGTCTCGGTGAACTTCAGGATGTCGAGCCCGTAGCTGCCCTGCGCCCACAGCCCGGCGATCCACCACAGCGACGTCACCAGCGTCAGCAGCCCGATCTTCCAGACCACCTCCCACGCGCGCCGCCACGACGTCTCGTGCGTCACCCACACCGAGTACGGGATCCAGAGCGCGGGCGCGATGAGCGCGAAGAGGAGCGCGGTCGCGTTCACGCCGCCGACGAGCTGGACGACGACGGCGAACAGCGCGGGGTAGAGCCAGCCGCCGCGCCGCAGGGCGAGGACGACGAGCCCGACCATCCACGGGAGCGCGGCCCAGGGCCCGAGGATGACCGAGATGCGCGCCGAGTAGTCGAGGACGTACGGCGTCAGCATGAACGCGAGCGCGCCGGCGACCACGCCCGGGCCGCGGACCTCGAGCACCCGGAAGAGGAACAGCATCCCGAGCGCGGCCGCGAACAGCAGCGACCCGAGCCAGAGCCGCTGCGACACCCACGCCGGCAGCCCGAGGAGCTGCTCGAGGATCCAGTAGAACGGCCCCATCGGGAACAGGTAGCCGATCGTCTGGTGGGTGACGGTCCCGAACCCGATGTTGGGGTCCCACATCGACGGCGCCTGCGACAGCAAGCGGCCCGGGTCGAGGTACAGGTACGTCTTGGTGTCGGCCGCGACCTTCCCGGGCTGGGTGAGCAGCAGCGGCACGTACGCGAGGAGGGCGAGCAGGCCGTAGCCGCCCCACCGGCGCATCCGCCCGTCGCGCTCCGCCGACGGCGTGCCGTCCGGGTACGGCCGCGTCCCACCGAGCTCGCGCAGCCCGGTCCGGAGCTCGGTCACAGGCGCCCCCGCCTCGTCGTGGCCGCGGGTCGTGGGCCCCGGCCCTGCTGGTTCACGCGGCTGGTGCCGCTTCCTCCGACACCGCCGCGCCGGTTCGTTCGATGGGGCTCACGCCCGGGCTGCCGTTCGCGCTGCCGTCTCGCGTTGCCGTTCGCGCGCGTCGGTGCCCGTCCGGTGGCCGCCCGCCACGCCGGGCGGCCGGTCACACTAACGCACCCTCATCGGCCGGTTCCTTCGCCGGACGCCGCGAGAGCGGCTCACCTCGGCGGCCGACCGCCGGCGCACCCCTCAACTCGCCGACCGTGCCGCCGATCACTCTCCGTGACGTGATCCGGCGGGGGGATCACGTCGCGTGGCTACTCCTGCGACGTGAAAGGACGTCCCCGTGCGAGTCCCTGGCGCGCGCCCGCGCTCGTTGCGCACCGCCGTCTCGTTCGCCGCGGCCGCGGCCCTCCTGGCCGGCGTGGCCGCCTGCACCCCGGCGCCGTTGGCGGCCCCGGCCCGGCCCGTCGGCACGTTCTCCGCCCCGGCGTCGATCCCGAGCGACTGCTCGCGCGACGTCACCGCGGACCTCCTCGCGTGGATCGCGTCGGTCGGCGACGGGTCCACCCTGCGGTTCGCGCCCAACGGCTGCTACCGCATCGACCGGACGCTGCGCATCGAGGACCGCAACCACCTCACGTTCGACGGCAACGGCGCGACGTTCAAGGCGATGACGAGCGGGCGCGAGCTCGGCCCGTCGGCCGCGCGCACCCGGAGCCAGTTCAAGTTCGTCGACGGCTCCGACATCCTGGTGCAGAACCTCACGGTCGTCGGTGCGAACCCGCACGCGGGCACGTACGACGACTCGTACGTCGCCGACCTGGAGGCGCAGCACGCGTTCGAGATCGGCGGGACCCGCAACATCGTGCTCGACCGGGTCCACGCGTCCGACGTGTACGGCGACTTCGTGTACGTGGGCGCGCCGAGCAGCCACGTCACGGTCCAGAACTCCACCTTCACACGCAACGGCCGGCAGGGCTGGACCGTCGCGGGTGGGGAGTACGTGACGTTCGACAACAACATCATCAGCGAGACGCGCCGTGCGACGATCGACATGGAGCCGAACTCGTCGGAGTCCGCGCAGCGCCACATCACGTTCAGCAACAACATCGTCGGTCCGGGCCGGCTGTTCTTCCTCTCCTGTGGCGGCGCGCCCGCGCAGACGCAGGACGTGTCGATCGTGAACAACCACCTGACGGGACGGGCGCTCACCGTCCACGTCTGGGGCGACCCCGGGGTGCGCAGCGACTTCACCGTCACCGGCAACACGAGCGACGCCGGCGCGAGCCAGTCCGGCGGCGGTGTCATCTACTTCCACGGCACGAGCGACGTCGTCATCGAGAGCAACGTGCAGCCCGTCCAACCGGACCGCGGCATCTCGGGCGTGAGCCTGGAGTCGGCGACGAACGTCACGGTGACGGGCAACACGTTCCCGGACGCGGTCGCGCCCGTCTACTACGCGCCGTACGACCCCGTGTACAAGTACCCGCCGACGCGCCAGGTGACCGACTCCGGCAACCGGATCGGCGCGCCCCTGGTCGTCTCGGCGTCGCGGACCGTCCTGTCCTCCTGGTGACGCGACCTACTCGCGGAACGTGGGCTTCGCCGACGCGACGCTCGCGGGTGGGGTCAGGAAGCACGTGAACGGCTTGCCCCCGGGCGAGAACGTGGGGACGAACCTGGAGTCGTGCACGCGCAGGTACGCGATGCACGGCGGTTGGAGCTTCTCGGTGTGCCGGCGAGTCCAGTCGATCGGCCCCACCATGCCGTTGGCGTCGTACGCGGTCTCGCGGTTGATCGCGTCGATCACCTTCTGCTGGGTGAAGTCCGGGCCGGCGGCGCGCAGACCCGTGACGAACTGGTCGGCGTTGACCCAGCCGACCTCGGCGTTCTCCGTCAGCTTGAACCCGGCCTTGCCCATCCACGTGACGTAGTCGTCGAGCGCGGCGAAGCGCGGCTTCGTCTCGACCGGCGCGACCTCTGTCGCGACGATCGAGCCCTCGAAGAACCCGCCGTTCTTGGACATGAAGTCCTGGTCGTAGCCCTTCGGCAGGTAGTGGATCGCCTGCATCCCCTGCTGGCGCATCTCGCGCGCGATGCCGAGCACGCCGTTGGTGTCCATGCACGTCGTCACGAGATCGACCTTGCCGTCGAGCATCTTCTTCACGTCGGCGCTGAAGTCGGTGACACCGAACGACAGGCTCTTGTCGAGGAACGCGATCCGGGCCGTCGGGTACTTGTCGAAGCTCGCCTTGATCCCGTCCGTGCAGTCGGCGGACTGGGCGACGCTGTACGCGATGACGCCGAGCCGGCTCTTGTGGAGCTGCTGGGCGACCCACGGCAGCGAGACGTCGGGACAGGAGCCGCCGATGCACAGCGCGCCGACCTCACCGAAGAAGTTGGGCGGCCCCGCCCACTCGTCCTGGATGTTCCAGCCGAACGTCGGGATGCCCGACTTCGCGAGGATGTCCGCCCCGGTGAACAGCACCGTCGCGACGGGCAGCACCGCGAACGGGTGGTCCTGGTCGACGATCGCCTCCGCCTCGCGCCGGTCGTTCGCGAGCTGGTCGTCGTGCCGGTGCGCGATGACGAGCTTTCGCCCGTAGACCCCACCCTTGCTGTTCACCATGTCGAAGTAGGCCTGCACGCCGTCGTACGCGGAGCGGTACCCCGGACCGGTCGGGTCGGTCGCGTCGACGAGCCCGCTGACGCGGATCTCGGTCGGCGTCACGCCCGGCTGGCTCACCGCAGGGAACGTCCCGCCCGCTCCTGCGTTCGTCGTGCTCGTGGACGACGACGCACTCGACGACCTCGACGATCCCGAACTGCCGCACGCGGCCGCCACGAGCGCGAGTGCGACGAGGAGCGCGGAGACGCGTGCACGCATGCGATCACCTCACGAGGTGCGGAAGCTCCGCCCCGGGAAGTACTCCGCGGCGGGGTCGACGAGGACGTTGACGATCGACGGGTGCGGCGCGGCGAGCGCGCGCTCCAGCGCCGGCACGAGCTGGTCGGGTCGCTCGACGAGCATCCCCTCGCCGTCGAACCCCGGCGCGAGCGCCTCGTAGTGACGGACGCCGAGCGGGATCCACGGTCCGCTCCAGCCGCCGTTGTTGAGGACGACGGTCGTGATCGGGAGCCCGAACCGCGCCGCGGTGTCCAGCTCCATCGCGTGGAAGCCGAACGAGCCGTCGCCGACGACCCAGACGACCGGCGTGCCCGGGCGGGCACACGCGGCGGCGAGCGCGTACCCGATGCCGTTGCCGATGCAGCCCAGGTTCCCCATGCTCGGGACGCGGCCCGGCTCGTACGCGCGGAAGCAGGCGTTCGCCCACATCAACATGTTGCTCGCGTCGGCGACGACCGTCGCGTCACGCGGGAGCAACGCGGCGAGCTCGCGGCAGACGCGCAGCGGATGGATCGGGACGTCGTCCGAGGCGGCGAGCGCCGCCTTGGACGCGGCGATCCTGTCGGCCTGGTCGCGCAGCGCGGCGACCCAGTCCGCGGTGTCGAGCCGGTCGACCTTCTCCGTGAGCCGCCGCAACGCGGCACGCGCGTCGGCGACGATCCCGAGGTCGACCGGCGCGCGGTTGCGGCCGATCTCGCGCGGCTCGACGTCGATCTGGATGAAGTGGTCGAGATGCCCGAAGCCGCCGTAGCCGAAGAAGTAGTCGAGCTGCTTGCCGACGACGAGGAGGACGTCGGCCTGGTAGACGACGTTCTGCCAGTCGTTGCCGAAGCACAGCGGATGGTCGTCGGGGACGAGCCCGCGCGCGGCCTGGCGGGTGACGAGCGGGATCCGGCTCCGCTCGACGAAGGCGCGCAGCTCGTCGCCCGCGTGCGCCCACCAGACACCGCTGCCCGCCACGACGGCCGGCCGGCTCGCGCCCGCGAGCAGCTCGACGGCGCGAGCGATCGACCCGTCGTCGGGCCCGCCGCCGCGGGCGCCGGCGTCGAGGCGGTACGCGACCGCGGCGGCGTCGGGATCGACCATCGCGTGCACGAGGTCGATCGGGACCTCGAGGTACACGGGCCCGGGACGGCCCGTGGTCGCGGCGCGGAACGCGGCGTGGACGTACTCGGCGACGCGGTCGGCGTGGTACACGCGCCGGGCCCACTTCGTGACCGGCTGCGCGAGCGCGAGCTGGTCGAGGCTCTCGACCTCGCCGGCGTCCTGCCCGCGCAACGTCGCGGCGCCCGCGATGCACACGACGGGCGACCCGTTGTTGTGCGCGTTCGCGATGCCCGTCAGCGCGTTGGTGAACCCGGGTCCCGCGGTGACGAGGCACACGCCCGGCTCGCCCGTCGCGAGCGCCCAACCCTCCGCGGCGTGTGCAGCCGCGCCCTCGTGCCGGACATCGACGACGGTGATGCCGTGGGCCTTCGCCGCGTTCCACGTCGGGTCGATGTGGCCGCCGCCGAGCGCGAACACGTGTGTGACGTGCTCGCGCACGAGCGCGCGTGCGATGAGCTCGCCCGCGCTGACGACGGCCGTCATCGAGCCTGCTCCGCCTCGCGCGCGAGCAGGTCGTCGAGCGCGCGGCGTACGGCGTCCACGCGTGTGCCGGAAGGTGTCGCGTCGTTGAGCTCGCCGATCGCGATCACGTCGTCGCGGGTCAGGCCGTACGTGCGCGCCACGACGTCGACTGCCGGACCTCCGACCTCGGGATCCACGACGCCGATCGTGTTGGCGTAGAGCGTGATCGGGTGGAATCCGGCGCTGAAGAGCATCCAGCCGAGCGCGCAGAAGCCGCCGTCGCCCATGAGGATGCCGGCGTTGAGCCGCGGCGGCAGCGTGTCCCGCACCCGCTGGAGCAACGCACGCTGACGCCCGTCCATACCGACCGCCTCCGACGCCTCACAACATGGCCGGCACGTGGGGACCGCCGCCGACGTAGATCGTCTCACCCGAGAGGAAGCTCGCGGCGTCCGACGCGAGGAACAGGATCGGGTAGGCGATCTCCTCCGGGCGCCCGGCGCGCCCGACCGCGTTCGACATGCCGCCGACCTCGTCCGGGTCGCGGCCGATCCGCTCCATCTCGCGGACGAACCCCTCCGACGCGACCGCGCCGACCGCGACGCAGTTCACGCGCACGCCCTTCGGCGTCAACGCGCCCGCGAGCGTCTTCGTCAGGTTGTTGACCCCCGCCTTCGCCGCGCCGTACGGCGCGACGTAGGGGAGGCCCAGCTGGCTCGCACCCGACGAGACGTTCACGATGGCACCCGAGCCCCGCTCGACCATGTGCGCCGCGGCCGCCTGCGACAGCAGGAACACGCTGCGGAGGTTGAGCGCGAGCATGTTCTCCCACGCGTCGACCGTCCAGCTCTCGAGTGGGTAGGAGTGCGACCCGCCCGCGTTGTTCACGAGGACGTCGATCCGCCCGTGCTCCGCGATGGTCCGCTCGACCAGCGCGCGGCACTGCTCGGGGTCGCGCACGTCGGTGGGCACGACGAGGGCGTGCCCACCGCGCTCGCGCACCTCGGCCGCGACGCGGTCGAGGTTCCCGACCTTCCGGCTCGCGAGGACGACGGGCGCGCCCGCCTCGGCGAACAGCAGGGCGGTGGCGCGCCCGATGCCGGTGCCGCCGCCGGTGATCACGGCGACCCGCCCGCCGACGTCGAAGGCGTCGAGCGCCACGACGACCCCCCTTCGTCGCCCACCTGAGAGAAGACGCTTCTCGCTTCGGAGAAAGCTATTCTCGGGCCCCGGACAGGCGCAAGCGTCACCGGGTCCGCCGCGCAGCGCGGCGGCGCCGCCGGCGCCCGTGGCGGAGCCCGGCGAGCGCGAACGTCACGAGCGCGTCGACCTCGTCGTCGCTCGGCACGACGCACCAGATCGTCGACGCGTGCAGCTTGCCCATCGTGAGGTGGTAGATCGCCTCGGCATCCCGTTCGGGATCGGCGTCGGGGAAGGTGCCGTCGCGCCGACCCTCGGCGACGGCGTCGACGAGCGGCGCGCGCGCACGCCGGTCGGTCTCCCGCCACTCGTCCGGGAAGTCGTGGGCGAGGCGGTAGCCCATGAGGATGAACGGCCGCGTGTTCGCGATCCCGTGCGGCCACTGCGACCGCGACAGCGTGCCCTCGATCCAGGCGCGGACCTTCTCGTCGGGCGTCGGCAGCGCGGCCATGCGGGCCGTGAGCTCGTCGACGGTGTGCTGCAGGCCGTCGCGCAGGATCGCGACGAGCAGGTCGTCCTTGCTCGAGAAGTGCCGGTAGAACGCCTTGTTCGACAGTCCGCTGCGCTCGATGATGTCGGTGATCCGCGGGTCGATGCTGTCCGTCCGGCGGATGACGTCGATGCCCGCGCGCAGGAACCGCTCGACCTCTTCGGCACGGGCGCGGTATTGCGCGTCGAGCGACCGCTGGACGCGACGGTGCACCTCGCCGCGCGACCCGTCGCCGGCGGATCCGTCGCCCCGCGCCATGCCCGTGCGGGTCAGCCCGCGAACGGGGCGAGACCGAGGCGCCGGCGCACCTCGGGGCGTCGCAGCGGTGGCACCGTCTTCGGCGGTTGCTTCCGCTCCGGAAGGCTCGCGAGCAGCCGCTCGGTGATGTCGGCGATCTCGAGCACCGCGTCGTCGACGGTCGCGCTCAGCGCCGCGTTCGGTCGCGTGATGCCCGAGACCTTGCGCACGTATTGACGGGCCGCGGCCTCGATCTCCTCGCGCGTCGCGGAGGGCTCGAGGCCGCGCAGCTCGGTGATGTTCCGGCACATGCGGTCAGACTACGGCGAGAAGATCGAGCACGAGCGCGGCGGTCCACGAGAAGCCCGCGGCGCCGAAGCCCTCGCCGGTGAGCGGCGAGAAGTACTCGGCGAAGCCGTGCGCGGCGACCAGGTCGAGCGTCTGTCGTGCGAGCTGCCGGGCGCGCGCGTGCTCGCCGTGCCGGTCGAGGGCGCGGACGAGGATCCAGTTCGTGTTCACCCACGTCGGGCCCTGCCAGTAGCGCTCGGGGTCGAAGCCCGGCGCGTCGGTCGGAACGCTCGGGACGGGATGTCGCGGTGCGAACCCGGGCGCTTTCAGCAACGAGACGAGCCGTTCGACGCGCGCGCTCGGGACGTCGCACGCGAGCGGCAGCAGCGCCGCGATGGTCGCGGCGTCCAGCAGCTCGCCGGTGAGCGCGTCGCGCGAGCAGTAGCGACCGCGCGTGTCGTCCCACAGCATCTCGAGCGCCGCGTCGGTCCGTGTCGCGTCGCGTGCGAGGTCACCGTCGAGCGGTGTCCCGAGCCGCGCGCACAGGTCGCGCAGACATTCGTTCGCGACCACGAGGAGCGCGTTGAACGCGAGGTCCTCGACGAGCAGGCCGTCGCGCGCGGCAGCGATGCGGCGCGCGTCGAAGCCGTGCCGCTTCGCGACGCGCGCGAGCGCGAGCATGCGCAGGCCGTCGTCGTCCCGGGCGCGCTGCGCCGCGGGGAGGTAGCGGGTGTCCGTCCGGAAGAACCGCACCACGTGCGTGAGACCCAGACGGAGCGTCGCGCGCACGTACCACGGGCCGCCCCAGCGGGCGAGCAACGTCATCCACGACGGCGTCGTGTCGAGCCCGCACTCCCACGGGTGCAGGAGCGCGACGAAGCCGTCACCCCGCACGTCGCGCTCGCGGTAGAGCCACTCGTGGTACCGGACGATCGCGGGCACGACGCCCGCGAGGAATGCGCGCGCGTCGTCGGGCCGCAGTGCGTCCGCGACGTGCCGCGCGGCGAGCGCCGGCAGGGGCGGCTGGGTGATGCACGACGTCGCGACCGTTCGGGGCGCGCGCGGGTCGCGCGCCGACTGCCAGAGCCGCCGGCTGCCGGCGTCGCGCACGCCGGGCGCGAACACGACGTGCGGGAGCATCCCGTTCGTCCACTGACCGCGCAGGAGCGCGCGGAGCTCACTGGCAGCGCGACGGGGATCGACGCGCGCGAGCCCGATCGCGACGAAGCAGGAGTCCCACAGCCACTGGTGCGGGTAGATGCCGGCCGCCGGGCACGTCCAGTCGCCGCGCCGGTTGCGGTCGAGCACCTCGTTCGCGCGACGCGCGAGCTCGTCGGCGCGCGCGTCCGCGGTCCCGGCGGTCAAGGGGCGCGGAGCGACGAGAGCGGCGCGCGCCCGTCCGGCGTGAACGCGACGATGCCGTCCGGCGAGCCCTGCTGCGACGCGCCCGTCCCGAGGACGAGCGTGTCGGCGACGACCGCGATGCCGGACCAGTTCGGTGCCTGGAGCGGGAGCGACGCGAGCAGCGCGCCCGTGCGGACGTCGCGCACCTGGACCTGGTCCGCGAGCGCGCGTCCGTTGAAGGTCATGCCGCCCGCGAGGGTCGTCGGCGCGAACGACGCCGCGCCCGTCGCCTGCCACGTGACCGCGCCGGTCCGGGTGTCGAACGCGTGCACGGTCGGCTCCTGCAGCGCGACGTCGTGCGGATCGGCGGGGTCGCAGACCGTCGGCCCGTTGCTCTCGAAGCGCCCGAAGTCGCCCAGCGCGGTCGACCCGACCACGTGCGTGCCGTCGTACGCGGTCGTCCCGATGAACCCGCCCGAGAACCCGCCGAACACGACGTTCGTGCTCCATCGTGGCGCGCCGGTGCGCGGGTCGAGCGAGTAGTAGGTGCCGTCCTTCCCGCCCACCCCGAGGAACGTCGCCCGGCCCCGACGGTCGAGACCCGCGTTCACGGTCGCGCCGAAGTCCAGGTCGCAGCTGGCGTCGTGACGGGGCGGCCGGTACGACCACGCGACGCTCCCGTCCCGCACGCGGACCGCGACGATCGACTCGCTGAGCGGGAGGTCGTTCGAGAAGTGGCAGTCCGACGTGTCGAACACGACGAGCCCCGCGCGCGGCAGCAGCGTTCCCGACGACCAGACGTTCCCGCACCCGTCGTTCGCAATCGCGCCCGTCGCGTCGCGGTCGGTCTCGAGCGTCCACACGGGCACGCCCGTCGCGAGGCTCGCGGCCGCGATGTAGCCGCGCCGGCCGCGGTCGCCGTCGGCGGAGACGCCGAAGATCACCTTGCCGTCCGTCACGACGGGCGAGGAGAAGATGCGCGTGCCGTCGTGCACCGGGTCAGGCGGGAGCTCGGGACGGCCGGTGTACGCGTGCTTCCAGAAGAGCGCGCCTGTATGCGCGTCGAGCGCGTACAGGGTGTACCCGCCGCCGAAGATCACGAGATCGGGACGGCCGCGCGCGCCGGGCTCGTACCACGCCGACGACGTCACCATGCCGCCGTCCGACGTGATGTCGCGGGGCGTCACGCCCGGCTGTGGCGAGACGGCCGGTTGGGCGTCGAGCGGGAACTTCCAGCGGAGCGCGCCCGTCCGCAGGTCGACCGCGTAGAACCAGCCGTCCCACGAACCCGCGTAGACCACGCCGTTCACGACGGTCGGCGTCGCGGTCACCGCGTCGCCGGTCCGCAGCTCCCAGGCCTCGCGCAGCGTCGGCGCCTGCGCCGGCGTCAGCGTCGTGCGGGTCGCGAACGTGTGCTGCGGGTTCTGCCCGTAGCCCGGCCAGTCCCACGGTCCCGGCGCATGGCGACGGCCGCCGCCGATCGCGGTGGTCCCGCCGATCCCGCCGATCCCGCCGACGATCGCCGAGCAGCCTGCGAGCGCGGTGACGGAGACGATCGCGGCAACCGTGCGAAGGGCGCGCGTCAACCGACCGGGCGCGGGCACACGTGTCGCGTGGGATCGCACGTCGTCACCGAGGTGGGGAAGTCGTACCCGGTGGCGACGGCGACCGGTGTGCCGGGCTGCGCGCCGTCCATCGGCACGCGCATCTCGCGCCCGGCCTTGCTCGCGGGGCCGCAGTTCGTCAGCACGCCCGAGCACGTGATGTGGATGTCGGTGAAGTACAGCGTGCCGTCGGGCGCGAACGCGAGCCCGAACGGGTTGTAGCCGGTCGGGCTCTGACCGATCTGGCTCAACGTCTCGCCGGGAACGGTGCCGTGTCCCGGCACCGGCCGGCCGGCGTCGTCGAACCACTCGACGGCCGGATCGCCGAACGTCGTGTCGACGGCCCAGCAGTGGCACACCGGGTCGCGCGCGATCGCGATCGGGAACGGCAGGTTCGCGAGGCTGCCCTGCACGAACACCGAGGCCTGGAGGCGCGCACGCGGGTAGAGCCCGTCGGCGCCGCAGTCGTTCGGGTCGTCGGGGAGTGACGCGTGCGTCAACCGCAGGACGCGACCGGCGGGGAGCCCGTGCGCGTCGACCGCGCCCGCCTCCGGTACGAGCAGGTCGCCGTGCGCGTCGACGGCGAGATCGCCGGGCTGGCGCAGCCCGCCGGTGCCGTCGACGTGGTGCGGCCCGACGCCACCCGACGTCGGCCCGTCGACGACGCACGCCTTCGTGTAGTCGGGTGCGAACCACTCGATGACGCGCCCGTCGTCGGGCGGGGGGAACTGACCCTGCGCGGTGCCGATGTCGGACGCGAACAGGTTGCCCTCGTGGTCGAACGCGCAGCCGGTCATCGTGCCGTTGTCGTTGAACGCGCCGCCGCCGGCGACGTCGGGCGGGATGTCACCGCCGACGGTCTGGCCCGGGAGGTGGTACGGGCCGGGGACGAAGAGCGTCTGGCCCGTGAAGCGCCCGTGCCGGTCGTACAGCGCCTCGCCGACAGGGGGCTGCTTGTACGGCTTCAGGCCGCCCGGGTTGTGCTGGCTCGGCAGCGTCGGGTTGTAGCCGACGACGAAGCGGCCGGATCCGTCAGGGACGATGCACATCTGCCCGTTGGGGTCCCAGGGGGGGATGAGCTGCGCGATGCGACCCGACGGCATCGACAGCGCGTCCTGCTCCTCGTTCTGGTCCCAGTAGACGAAGTAGCGGTGGTCGCGGCTCCGCGGCGGACGGTGGCCGGTCTGCGCGAGGTACCCGCACCCCGCCCCCAGCACCGCGAGCACGACGACCAGCGTGCGAAGCGCACTGCGCATCCGACCCTCCCCCGGCATGCCGCCGCCGGAACGCTAACGCGCATCGCGACGGCTCGCGGTTGGACATGGTGACGGGGTGAGCGGGGAAGCCCGGGCCGTGCAGCGGCGTGCGCTCGTCGCGCACCGTCTCGCGCTTCGATGAAGCGTGAGTCGGTCCACGACCGACTGGTGCTTCAGTGAAGCGTGAGTGACATCGGCGGGCGGTCCCGCGGGACCGCGCGGCGCGCGCTCCCCGCCGAGGGTGACGCCGCCAGCCGTGAGCTCGACCCACGTACGGCCGGGTGCCCGCGATCGCGCGAGCGACCGTCAGCCGGACGTGAAGCGCGTGATCCGCGTGGTGAGCGCCCGCAGCACCGGGTTCGCGTCGCCCGCGACACCGGGGTACGCGACGCCCGCGGCCTGGGCGAGGCGGGCCTGGCGCTCGTTGATCGCAACCGACCGCGTGAGCGCGAACAGCTCGTGCCACGGGAGGTCGACGAGCTCGCGGCCGAGCTGCCGCTCGTAGTGCGCGACGAGCTCGTCGCGTGCGAGGAAGCCGGGGACGCTCCGCCCGACGAAGCGTGTCGTCAGCTCGTCGAGCACGAGGTACCACGCGACGTCCGACTCGGCCGGACCGACGATGGCGAGCTCCCAGTCGAGGACCGCGCGCACACGCCCGTCGTCGGTGAACACGACGTTGCCGATGCGCGCGTCGCCCCAGCACAGTGAGCGCGGTGTGTCGCTCGTCGGGACGGTCTCGGCGCACCAGGTGATCGCGTCGGCGAGCCCGGCGGTCGGGGCGCCGTCCGCGGCCCAGTCGACGTAGTCGCGCCACCACGCGACCTCGTCGGCGAGCGTCGCGCCGCCGTGACCGCCGTGCCCGCGGTGACCGCCGCGGAGCGCGTCGCCCAGCCCGTGCGCGCGCCAGTCGAACCGGTGCACCGCGGCGAGCGTGTCCACGAACGCCTCGTGCAGCACGCGCTGTCGCGCGACGGGGCGGTCGGTGATCCAGGCGTCGAGCGCGGGTGCCTCCCCGCCGACGTGACCGTCCTCGTACGACATGACGAGGAAGGCGTCGCCGAGCCACCCGGCGTCGGCCTCGAAGGCCAGCACGCGGGGGACCGGGACCGGTCCGTGCGCAAGCGCGTCGAGGACGCGCGCCTGCGCGGCCAGGTCGTACGAGGGCCAGGTCGGCACGGGTGGCGGGAGCCGGACGACGACCTGCTCGGGTACGCGGCCGTCGCTCGCCAGATGCACGACGAGCGTCTCGTTGGTCCAGCCCGCGCTCGGGCGCGCCATCCCCGTGACACGGCACGCCGCGTCCGGCCAACGCTGCCCGCACCACGCCTGCAGACCGCGTGCGAGGTCCGCGTCGTCGCGCCGGGCGAGGGCCGCCATGCGCCGCTGATGTTACATTTCTGCCGGTGTCTGTCACACCTGTCCCCACCGGCGAGCGGATCCTCGACGCCACGCTCGAGGTGCTCGCGCGGCGCGGCGAGTCGCGACTGTCGATGCGCGACGTCGCGGAGACGGCCGGCGTCGCGCGCATGACGCTGTACCGCTACTACTCCACGAAGGACGACCTGCTCCGCGCGCTGGCCCGTCACGAGCAGCGTCGCTTCGACGAGCGACTCGAGGAGGCCCTGCGCGACGCGACGACGCCGGCCGACCGGATCGACGCGGTCCTGCGCGCGATCGTCTCGTTCCAGTCGGAGCGCGCCACACGCGCCGTCGTCACCGCGGAGCCCGGCTTCATCCTGCAGCGCATGCGGCGGGCGCTGCCCGTCCAGCGGCGGACGCTCGAGCGCCTGGTCGGCGACGCGCTGGCGCAGGCGCCCGCGGTCCGTTCGGGGAGCGCGACGCCGGGCGACGTCGCGGAGGTCCTCTTGCGGGTCGCGATGTCGCAGTTCCTCGTCCCCCGCCGCGATCCGGACGCGCTGCTGCGCGTGCTCCACGCGTCGGTCGGGTTCCCGGCGAGTGAGCGCCGGCGCGCGAGGCGGGCGTCGTGAGCGCGTCGGATGACGGCCCGCTCGTCGCGGCCGACGAGTGGTTCGCGCACCAGATCGTCGAGACCCACGCGCACGTCGCGCAGTCCGACCGGTCGTGGACCGAGAAGGTGTGCGCGATGGCGGCGGCGCGCGACGGCAGCCTGCAAGTCGGCTTCGGCGTCGGGAAGTACGCGAACCGGAACGTCTTCGACGGGTACGCCGGCGTCTCCCGTGGGCGCGAGCAGTGGACCGTGCGCGGCAGCCGGCGACTGAGCGACGACGGCGAGACGATCGGGGTCGGCCCGATCCGCTACGACGTCGTCGAGCCGTTGCGTGTGATCCGGTTCCGCTGCGAGGCGAACGAGGTCGTGCCGATCGCGTTCGACTGGACGTTCGAGGGGGTCGTGCCCCCACGTCTCGAGCGACGTGACCGCCAGCGCGCACGGCGCGGCACGCGCGTGGACGTCGACGTGCTGCGCTACCACCACGTCGGCGTCGCGTCCGGCTGGGTCGAGGTCGACGGCGAGCGGCACGGCATCGCGCCCGACACGTGGTTCGCGACGCGGGACCACTCCTGGGGTGTGCGCCAGGACGTCGGCCTCCCGCCCGAGGACGTCGAGCGCTCCGGTCTGACGGCCGGGGTGTCGTTCCGGTTCTCGTGGAGCCCGATGCTGCTCGAGCGCGGCGACGGGTCGCGCTACGCGATCCATCACCAGCACCGGCAGCTGCGCGCGTTCGGGTACGAGGAGGAGATGTTCGAGGGCGGTGTCGAGAGCGCCGATGGCGGGGTCGAGCCGTTCGTCGCGCTGCGGCCGGAGCTGCGGTTCGACCCGACGAACCGCCGCGTGCTCGGGGGCACGCTGCACGCGACGACCGCCCGCGGTGAGTCGCGGCCGATCGAGGTCGAGGCGGTCGGCGACACCGGGTTCCACCTCGGCGCGGGGTTGTACTTCGGCCTGGACGGTCACCATCACGGCGAGTGGCGTGGCGCGCTGCACGTCGAGGGCGAGCGCATCCCCGACTGCACGGACGTGCGGACCGCGCACCGGATCCACCAGATCCGCGACGCGGTCGTGCGCGTCGACGATCCCGTCGGTCGCGGGCGCGGGTGGGGCAACCTGCAGACGGCGGTCGTCGGCGCGTGGCCCGAGCTCGGGCTGAGCGAGGAGACCTCGTTCGTATGACGCGCTCCGTCGACGACGGGCCGGGCGAGCTCCGGGTCGACCCCGAACAGATCGGGCTGTTCACGCGCGACGACTACTACGAGCTGCTCGCCCGGCTGCGGCGCGAGGCGCCCGTCCACCGGTTCGCGCCGAGCTCCTGGACCGTGGCGTGCTACGAGGACGTGCGCGAGATCAGCCGTGACCCCGAGCGGTTCTGCTCCGGACGCGGCGTCCTCGTGCACGACCCGCTGCGCGCGGGCGGCGGGATCGAAGGGTCGCTGATCCACATGGACCCGCCCCGGCACGGCGTGTGGCGCCGCGTGGTGAGCCGGCGGTTCACACCGCGCGCGGTCGGCCGTCTGGAAGCGCGCATCCGGGAGCAGGCGCGGGCGGTGCTCGACCCCCTCGCACCGGGGGACGCCGTCGACGTCGTCGACGCGATCGCGGCGCCGTTCCCGGTCCTCGTCATCGCGGAGCTGCTCGGCGTCGCGCACGGCGATCGCGACGACTTCCGCCGCTGGTCCGACGCCGCGATCAGCACTCCCGACGCCGAGACGCCCGCGGTCGACGATCTCGCCGCGCTGCATCGCTTCCTCGTCGAGCACGTGAAGGAGCGGCGCGCGCACCCGGGCGACGACGTCGTGTCCGAGCTCGTCACGGCCGACGTCGACGGTCGCCGGGTGTCGACGTCGGAGGCAGTCGGGTACTGCCTGACGCTCCTCGTCGCGGGGAACGAGACGACCCGTCACCTCGTCTCCGGGAGCGTGCTCGCGCTGTTCGAGCATCCCGAGCAACGCGCGTTGCTGGCGCGCGAACCCGCGCGGATCGGCAGCGCGGTCGAGGAGTGCCTCCGGTGGATCACGCCGGTGCAGGCCTTCGGCCGGACCGCGACGCGCGACACCGAGGTGCACGCCACCCCGGTCCGCGCGGGCGACTGGCTGGTGATGCTGTACGCGTCGGCGAACCGCGACGAGACCGTCTACGGACCGACTGCGGACCGCTTCGACGTCACGCGGCCCGTCGACAGCGCGCATCTCGCGTTCGGGTTCGGCGAGCACATGTGCCTCGGCGCCGCGCTCGCCCGTCTCGAGGGGCGCGTCATGCTCGAGGAGCTCCTCGCGCGGTTCCCGGAGTACGCGGTCGCCGGCGATCCCCGGTGGACGCGCTCGACGCTCGTCCGCGGCCTGGAGTCCCTGCCCGTCGTGCTGCGCTGATCCACAATTGTGGTTCCGCGCTCGTAGAGCGCGCTGAACCACAATTGTGGCGCACGTCAGCTGGCCCAGCCGGGGCGGACGAGACCACTCTCGTAGGCGAACACGACGAGCTGCGCGCGGTCGCGGGCGCCGAGCTTCGTCATCGCCCGGCTGACGTGCGTGCGCGCCGTCGCCGGGCTGATCACCAGGACCTCGGCGATCTCCTCGTTGGACAACCCCGCCGCGACGTGGCTCAGCACCTCGCGTTCGCGGTCGGTCAGCACCTCGAGGTTCCGGCCGTGACGGGTCGGCTTCGCACGCAGCGCGTACTCCTCGACGAGCCGTCGCGTCGCGCGTGGTGACAGCAGCGAGTCGCCGGCCGCGACCGTCCGCACGGCCCGCAACAGGTCGACGGGCTCCGTGTCCTTCACGAGGAATCCGCTCGCGCCCGCGCGCAGACCGTCGAACACGTACTCGTCGAGGTCGAACGTCGTCAGGATCACGATGCGGACATCGGCGAGCCGGTCGTCGGCCGCGATCGCGCCCGTCGCCTCGATCCCGTCGACACCGGGCATGCGGATGTCCATCAGGACGACGTCGGGCACGAGCCGGCGTGCGAGCGTGACCGCCTCGTCACCGCCCGACGCCTCGCCGACGACCGTGATGTCGTCCTCCGCGTCGAGCAGCGCGCGCAACCCCGCGCGCACGAGGCCCTGGTCGTCGGCGAGCAGGACGCGGATCACGATCCCGGCGTGACGGGGAGTCGCGCCCGCACCTCGAACGTGCCGTCGGCGCGCGGCCCGGCGTCCAGCACCCCGCCGACCGACGCCGCCCGCTCCCGCATGCCGACGATCCCGGAGCCGCCGTCCGTCGCGTGACGCGTCATCCGTTGTCGCGACCCCGCGTTCACGATGCGGATCTCCAGCGCGTCGCCGTCACGGTGCAGACGCACGTCCGCCTCGGGCCGCTCGCCGTGACGCGCGACGTTCGTCAACGACTCCTGCACGATCCGGTACGCGGCGAGGTCGACGTTGCTCGGCAGCGCGCCCAGGTCGGGGTCCGCGTCGAGCCGGACGCGCACACCGCTCGTGCGCGCCCGGTCGACGAGCACGTCGAGCTGGTCGAGCGACGGCGTCGGCATCCGGGGCGCGCCGTCGTCCGGACCGCCGGCCTGTCGCAGCACGCCGAGGATCGACCGGAGCTCGACGAGCCCGACCTTGCTGACGTCCTTGATCGTCGTCAGCGCGGCGCGCGCCTGCTGCGGGTCCTGATCCATGAGGTGGAGCGCGATCCCGGCCCGCAGGTTGATGAGCGACATGCTGTGCGCGACGACGTCGTGTAGCTCCTGCGCGATCCGCAGCCGCTCCTCGCTCGCACGCCGCTGCGCGCTCTCGACCCGTGAGCGCTCCGCCTCTCGTGCCCGCTCCCGGCGGCTCCGGATCAGCTCCGCGACCGTGAGCAGCACGAGCAGCCACGCCGCGAGCGCGCCGACGACGTGCAACTGCGGCGCCTTGCCGCGCCCGATGAGGTACCCGAGCCACGGGAACGTGAGGAACCCGATCACGAGCGAGGTCACCGCGGCGGCGCGCAACCCGCGCAGCACCACGTAGCCGAACGCGACGACGAGCGCGACGAAGATCGGCCCGCGCGGGTAGCCGAGCGACCAGTACGCGAGCGTCGTCGCCAGCGTGGCGGCGAGCACGCCGATCGGGAAGCGCCGCCGCAGCGGCAGCACCGCGATCCCGGCCGCGAGCAGCGCGATCCCGGCCGCGCCGAGATCGCCGCGGCTCTGGTGGCCCGCCGCGACCGCGGTCGCGCCCAGCTCGACGAGCGCGCTGCCCGCCACGAGCGCGACCTCGATCGCGATCGTCCGGGCCCGCGCGCTCCTCGGCGGGCGCTCAGCCGTGAACGCTGGCATCACCCGTCCAGCGTAGGGACCGCGGGCGCGGGGGCCATCCGCCGCCCGGCGGATCGGCGCGTACGTCGAGCGACGTACGCGCGCCCGGACGACGGCCCGCGTCTACCGCGCGGCGCGTACCGCAGGTTCCGACGGGCGGGCGACGACGCCGGCGAGGACGTTCCGCACGATGGACACGTCCCCTCGAACGGAGGTCCACCGACGATGACGACCACCTCGACGACCGGCACGACGACCGGCACGCTCCTCGCCGCACCTGCCGCCCGGGCCGAGCACGCCACGAAGATCTACGGGACCGGCGACGCCGCGGTGCGCGCGCTCGACGACGTCACGCTCGACATCCCACGCGGCCGGCTCACCGCCGTCATGGGCCCGTCCGGGTCGGGCAAGTCGACGCTCCTGCACTGCATGGCCGGCCTCGACGTCGTGACGTCGGGCCGCGTGCTCGTCGACGAGCAGGACCTCGCCGAGCTGTCCGACCGCGAGCTGACCGTCCTGCGCCGCACGCGGATCGGCTTCGTGTTCCAGGCGTTCAACCTCGTCCCGACGATGACGGCGATCGAGAACGTCGTCCTGCCGTTCACACTCGGTGGCGCTCGTCCCGATCGCGCGTGGCTCGACACCGTCGTCGAGACGGTCGGTCTGCGCGACCGGCTGCACCACCGTCCGAGCGAGCTGTCGGGCGGACAGCAGCAGCGGGTCGCGGTGGCCCGCGCGCTCGTCACGCGACCCGAGATCGTCTTCGCCGACGAGCCGACCGGGAACCTCGACTCGCGGGCCGGCGCGGAGGTGCTGGGCTTCCTGCGCCGCGCGGTCGACGACTTCGACCAGACCGTCGTCATGGTCACGCACGACGCGATCGCGGCGTCGTTCGCGGACGCGGTCGTGTTCCTCGCCGACGGTCGCGTCGTCGACCGGATGGACGCGCCGACGACTCAGCGTGTGTTCGACCGCATGCGCGCGTTCGACCGCGCGCACGAGCTGGGGGCCTGAGAATGCTGAAGACCAGCCTGCGCTCCGTGTGGCACCGCCGCCGGCGCGTGCTCGGCATCTGCGTCGCGGTGACGATCGGCGTCGCGTTCCTCACCGGCACGCTCGTGCTCGGCGACACGCTGAAGACGAACTTCGATCGCCTCTTCGCGGAGACGTCCGCGGGGACGAGCGTCGTCGTGCGGAACGCGACGGCCGTGCAGTCCGATCGTCAGTTCGACGCCGACCGCGGTCTCGTGGACGAAGCGCTCGTCGCGCGCGTGCGCGCCGTACCCGGCGTCGCGGACGCGCAGGGCCAGGTCGCCGGGTACGGGCTCCTGATCGGCCGTGACGGATCCGCGGTCGGCGGCAACGGCCCGCCCCGCATGGCCGGGAGCTGGATCACCGATCCCGTGCTCAACCCGTACCGGCTCGTGCAGGGCCGCGCGCCCGCCGCACCCGACGAGGTCGTGATCAACCGCGGCGCCGCGAAGTCCGGCGACCTCCACGTCGGCGACACCGCGACCGTGCAGACGCCGGAGCCGATCACCGTGCGCATCGTCGGCATCGCGACCTTCGGTGACGCCGACGGCTTCGGCCAGGCCACGTTCACGGCGTTCACGCTCCCGTCCGCGCAGACGAACGTCACGCACCAGCCCGGTCGCGTGTCGTCGATCGTCGTGCGCGCCGACCGCGGCGTCTCCGCCACGACGCTGCGCGCCCGTGTCAGCCGGGTCCTCCCGAGGGGCGTGCAGGCGATCACGGGCCAGCAGCTCACGAACGAGCGGATCGACCGCGTGTCGAGCGCGTTCCTCGACATGCTCCGCGCGTTCCTCGTGGTGTTCGCCGCGATCGCGCTCGTGGTCGCGGCGCTGAGCATCAACAACACGTTCTCGATCACGGTCGCGCAGCGGACGCGCGAGCTCGCGCTGATGCGCGCGGTCGGTGCGTCGCGGCGGCAGGTCCGGGCGATCGTGACGTTCGAGGCGCTCGCGATCGGCGGCGTGTCGGCGCTCGTCGGTCTCGTCGCCGGACTGGGCGTCGCCGGGCTCCTCAAGGGGATGTTCGACGCGTTTGGCTTCGCACTCCCCGCCGGCGGGCTCGCCGTCCGCACGTCGTCGCTCGCCATCGCGTTCGTCGCCGGCGTCCTCGCCACGCTCCTCGCGTCGCAGCTGCCCGCGCGTCGTGCGTCGAGCGTCGCGCCCGTCGCGGCGCTCGCCGAGTCGAGCGCCGAGGCACCCGGCATCGGCGGGGGCCGGACCATCGCGGGTGGCGCGCTCGCGGCCGCTGGCGTCGCCGGCGCGGTCGCGGGCGCGCTCGGCGGCAGCATCACGCTTGCCGGCCCCGCCGCGCTCGTGCTGGTCGTCGGGTCGTTGATGCTCGCGCCCGTCGCGCTCGGCCCGGTGTCGCACGCGATCGGCGCGGTGCTCGGCCGCCTCCGCCCGACGTCCGCGTCGTTCGCGGAGCAGAACGCGCGGCGCAACCCACGACGGACGACCGCGACCGTGACCGCGCTCGTCGTCGGCGTCGCGGTCGTGTCGCTCTTCACGCTGTTCGTCGCGTCGCTGAAGGCGACGCTCGACCAGCAGGTGCAGACGGGCCTGCGCGCGGACCTCGTCCTGAGCAGCCCGTCGTTCGGCGGCGGGCGACTCAGCCCGTCCGTCGCCACGGACGTCGCGCGGTCACCCGTCGTGACGCGTGCCGTCGGGCTCGGCGAGGCGACGTTCCTCCTCGACGGGAAGACGACGACCGCGTCTGTGGCTGACACGACCCAGATCGGTCGCGTCATGCGGTTCGACACCGTCGCGGGCTCGGTGCCGCGGGTCAGCCCGGACGGGATCGCGGTCTCGCGGTCCGAGGCGTCGGCGCACGGGTGGCACGTCGGATCACGCGTCGAGCTGACGTTCGGCGGTGGCGCGCGCGAGCAGGCGACCGTTCGCGCCGTCTACGACCACGCCGATCTGCTCGACGACGTGCTCGTGCCGAGCTCGCTGTGGGCGCGGCACACGGCGCAGCCGACCGACACCGTCGTGTTCGTGTCGACGCGGCCGGGCGTGTCGTTCGCGGCCGCGAAGCGCGCCCTGGATCCCGTCGCGACGCACAACGGCGCGACCGTCCAGGACCTGTCGCAGTACGCCAGCTCGTCGAGCGCGGGACTGAACACGATGCTCGGCATCGTGTACGTGATGCTCGCGCTCGCGGTGCTGATCGCGTTGCTCGGCATCGCGAACACGCTCTCGCTCGCCGTGTACGAGCGCCGCCGCGAGCTCGGGCTGCTGCGTGCCGTCGGCCAGACGCGCGCGCAGCTCCGGTCCGTGCTGCGGTTCGAGTCGCTCATCACGTCGACGTTCGGCACGGTCCTCGGCCTGCTGCTCGGCGGGTTCCTCGGCTGGGTGTTCGCCGTCGTGTCCGGCGCGGGGACGTTCTCGCTCCCCGTCGTGCAGCTGGCTGTCGTCGCGGTGCTGGGCGCGGTCGCGGGCGTGCTCGCTGCGGTCCGTCCGGCGCGGCGCGCGGCACGTCTGCCCGTCCTCGAGTCGATCGGGGCGCTGTGAGCGCCCCGTCGACCCCCGAGGTCTCCGTGAAGCGTGGCGGACGCCAGGCGACCGTGACGCTTCAGGGAACGGGCCGGGTCCGGCTCCGCGGGCGCGCGCACAAGCTCGCGCTCACCGTGCACGTCCTCACCGCGGTGGGCTGGTTCGGCGCAGCCGGGTTCGTCGCGTTCGCGCTGATCGTCGCGGGGACGACGGGCGACGCGCGGCTCGCATCCGCGCTCTACCGCACGATCGAGACGTCGGTCTGGCTCACGATCCCGCTCGGTGTCGTGACGCTCGTCGACGGCGCGGTGCTGTCGGTGGGGACGATCTGGGGCCTCGTCCGTCATTGGTGGGTCGTCGCGAAGATCGCGATCGTGGTCGTCGTCGTGGTGACGGACGCGACGCTCGTCCGCGCCGGCGCGCACGACGCGCTCACGGGCGGGTCGGCCGGTCGCGCGATGTACGGACCGGTGATCGCGCACTGCGTCGTCCTGACCGTCGCGACGGCGCTCTCCGTGTTCAAGCCCCGGGGCCGGACACCGTTCGGTCGAGCGCGCGCAGATGCGCGACCAGCGCCGTGAGCGCGACGCGGGCCGCGGCACGAACCGCGTCGTCGTCGGCGACGCCCGCGTCCGTCACGACGTCGCGGCGGACCGGGATGTCCGCGCACGCCTCTTCGACGACGTCGCAGCCCGCGTACCCGAGCACCGTTCGCAGCGACGCATGGCGCTCGCCGCGCCCGTCGGCGACGTCGACGCGTTCCACCACGCGACGGGCTTGCCGAAGATCTCGTGGCCGCCGATCGTCCAGTCGAGGAGGTTCTTGAACGAGCCCGGCAGCCCGCCCGCGTACTCGGGCGTCGAGAGCACCACGGCGCGCGCGTCGGCGATCGCGCCGCGGAGCCCGGCGACCGCGGGATCGAGCGGCTCCGCGTCGTCGTCGGGGTCGAAGTGGGGGAGCGTGCGCATCCCCTCGTACAGCACGCCGGCGAAGCCGTCGGGCATCACGTCGCGCGCGGCGAGGAGCAGGCCGGTGTTCGTCGATCCCCGCCGCAGACTGCCGGAGACGAGCAGGATCCGTTCCACGCACCCATGCTGACCGGGAACGCGGACGGGCGCCTGCCTATCGTGGACGCGCGAGACCAGCTGGAGGTCGCGGGCATGGGCAGCGCGCACGCCGACGTCGACGAGCTGTTCGAGCGGGTCGCGGCGCGCCTCGTCGCGAAGCACCCCGGCCTCGAGCGCGGGAAGATCATGCACTCGACAGGGCTGCGGACCTCCGGCGGGTTCTGCGCGTTCGTGACACGCGGTGAGCTCGTCGTGAAGCTCCCCGCCGATCGTGTCGCCGCGCTCATCGCGGACGGCACCGGCCTCGCGTTCGACGCGAACCGCGGCAAGCCGATGAAGGAGTGGGTGCGGCTGCAGCCGGTCGACGAGAAGACGTGCGCGTCCTACGTCAACGAGGCCCGCAAGTTCGTCACGAAGTCGCGCTGAGTCAGGCCAGGTTCGGCATGTCGACCTGCAGCTGCCCGGTCGTCATCGCCCCGAGGAACCCGCCGTCGACGTGGAGCGCCTCGCCCGCGACGTAGCTGCAGCGCGGGCTGTTGAGGAACACGAGCGGCCACGCCTGCTCCTCGGGGAGCGACCGCCGGCCCGACGGCCCGATGAACGCGTCGATCAGCTCCTTGCCGTTCTGCTCCTCGAACGCGGGCATCATCGGCGTCGTCGTGGGCCCCGGGTTCGTGCAGTTGAGCCGGATGCCGCGCTCGGCCATGAGCGACGCGCCACGCCAGGCCACCCACGCGTTGAGCAGTTGCTTCGACGGGAAGTAGCCCGTCGCGATCTTGCCCGGGTTCGCCTCGCAGTAGGCCTTGGCGCTCTCGAAGTCCGGTGTGCTGACCAGCGGGAGCAGGTTCTCGAGGTTCTGCTGCCACCCGAGGCCCGCGTTCGACGCGACGCACGCGGCCGCGGATCCCTCCGGCATGACCGGTACGAGCGACTCGATGAGGTGGCGCGCCCCGACGAAGTTCACGAGCACGGTGTCGAGGTCCGAGAACGGGGCGCCCGGCAGCCCCGCGACGCTGAAGACCGCGTGGACGGGGCCGTCGATCGACGCGACCGCGCGGTCGATCGCGTTCCGGTCACGCAGGTCGACCTCGAGATGGAGCGCGACCTTCGCGTCCGTCGGCTTCACGTCGACCGACACGACGTTCGCGCCGACGTCGACGAGGATGCCCGCGGCGGCCCGTCCCATCCCGGACGCCGCTCCGGTGACGACGACCTGCTTGCCCTGGTAGCCGAGGACGTCTTCCATCTGCTCCCCCTGCAATGGACCCATCCGGACCGGGCGCGTGAGCGTAGTGACGTGACAGACCGTCTGCGAGTGGGGTGAGCGTCGTGAAGTACGTCATGTTCTACGAGTCGGCGCCCGACGTCGCGACGAGGGCGGCGCCGCACTTCGCCGCGCACGTCGAGCGCCTGAACGAGTTCCACGACCGGGGCGTCCTGCTCATGGTGGGGACCTTCGGCGACCCGCAGAACGAGGGTTCGATGGCCGTGTTCACGACGCGCGAGGCCGTCGAGGAGTTCGTCGCGGGCGATCCGTTCGTGCGCAACGGCGTGGTCGCGAACTGGTACGTGCGCGAGTGGAACGAGATCTACTCGGACGAGTCGTAGACCGTGACCGGGTCGCCGACCGCGACGTCGCCTGCCTCGGTGATCGTCCCGTAGACGCCGGCGCACGCCCACGCCCCGAGCCCGGTGATCTCGAGGCGGTTGTGGCGCGCGATCGCCTGCAACGTCCGCCGGTCGGCCGGGAGACCGTCCTGCGCGAGCGTCGTCATGACGCAACGCATCGTCGGGAGGTCGACACGCGCGCGCAGCGTGTCGCCGAGCGCGACGGTCGCGCCGACCCACTCGTTCTCGACGAAGCCCGCGCCGTCGACCTCCACGAGCACGTTCGGCCGGTAGCGACGGACGTCGAACGTCGCGGTCGGTTCGAGCGACGACAGCGCCCGGAGCGTCGCCGTCGTCATGACGTGCAGCGTGGTGAGGTCGAAGTACGTCCCGGTGGGCGCCATCGACGCGACCGGGATGTCACTGACCGGGTCGTCGCCCTCGCGGCGTCCTGCGCTCATCGCCGCGACGAGCTCCGCGGGCGCGAGCCCGTCGATCGCGGGCCACACCTCCTCGAGCGCCTTCCCCTCGTTCGGACCCGACGCGAGCGCGACGTCCCGCCCGCAGAACCGCGACAGGGCGTCGTCGACGCCGGGCGCGTCACTGCGGACGGCCGTGCCGTCCGGCAGGGTGAGCTCGACGGGAGCGCGCACGCCGCCCGGGTCGGGCTCGTCGACGTAGCGCGCGCTGATCTCCAGCAGCCGTCCCCACTTGCGCGGGTGCTTCGCCGACGCGACACGGCCGTCGGAACGGTCGACGACGGCGTAGGCGCGGTCCCCCGCGAAGCCGCGCTCGCCGGCGCTGACCCGGTCGAGCCGTTCGCCGAGCATCGACTTGACCGGGAAGCGGAAGAGCGCGGCGACCACGCCGCGGCCTGCTGCCACCGCGGCGACGGTACCCGAGGCGGTAGAACGTGCGGCGACGAACGCGCGGACGAAGCCGAGCCGTGCGCGGAGGCGCGGGACGGCTCGGCCCGAGGGAGCCATGAACAGCGGGACGAAGCCGAGCCGTGCGCGGAGGCGCGGGACGGCTCGGCCC
>DASRES010000018.1 GCA_035651955.1 Acidimicrobiia bacterium | reverse complement strand
CGAGCTCGGCGAGCACGTGCTGCGCATCGCTCCCGACGGCGAGCGCGTCGATGTACGGATCGTCGCGCGCGGCCGGACGATGCGGCTCCCGGTCGCGGGCGCTCCGTCGAGGGAGACCACCGCCGAAGGGCGTCACGGGCTCGTCACGCCGCGCGAGCGACAGTTGCTGGCGCTCGTCGCCGGCGGCGCGACGGACCAGCAGATCGCGGACGACCTCTATATCAGCATCAGCACGGTCCGTTCCCACCTGGATCGCATCCACGAGAAGACCGGCCTGCGCCGCCGCCCCGACCTCACGCGGCTCGCGCTCGACCTCGGGATCGCGCCCCGCCGCCCCGGCGAGTAGCGGTCCCGCGGGACCGCTACGTCGACGGCGTCGTGCCCGGATCGACCGACGCTTGCGTCGTCTGCGTCTGCAGGGACGGCGGGACCGGGATGGTCACGGGCGTCGAGGCCGACCCGTAGTTCGACGTGTCGAACGCGCTGATCTGCAGCTGATGGGGGAGCGTGGTCGGATCGACATGCCCGCTGACGGGCCCGATGACGTTTCCGCTCGCATCCATCGTCAGCACGATCGACGTCTGGTCGGCGGTGACGTTGCCCGCGAGCCCGGGCATCGTGAGGTGGTAGCCGGCGATCGGGAACGAACCCGGGACGGACGCGGTGAAGGAGATCGTCAGCGTGCACGGTCCCGTGCACGTCGGGTCCCAGGCGGCGGTCGGGTTGGTGGGTGGCTGCGGCGGCACGTCGTCGACCTTCACCGCGACCGAGACGACGCCGGTGCCGTTCGCGAAGGACATCGTCGTGGCGCCGGGGAGGAGAGCGTGGATCGCGTACGTGACGCTCGTCGGCCCGTTCGCCGCGGGTGGACCGACCGAGGCGATCGACGGATCGTGCACGGTCACGACGCTCTGCGCGAGCAGGGCGCTCGGTGCCGCGGCTCGGTCGTTTGTCTGACCAATCAGCGTGATCGTCGCGGACGCCTGCGCGTTCGTCTCGATATTCGGCTGATCGACCGACAGGCTCACGACGGTGATCGGCTGCGGGAGCGTTCCCGGACCGGTCGCGCCGCTAGGGCCGCTCGGGCCGCTCGGGGCTGGGCCGTCGGGCCCGGGACCCACGACGATGATCATGGGACGAGACGAGTCCTTCGTGGTGGGCGCGCGCCCGGTGAACGCGGCCACCGCCGCCGCGTGTTGCTCGGCGACCGGCGCGTCTGGTGTCGACGACGTCGTCTTCGGCACCTCGCGCGGCCCCTTGTAGCTCGTCGCCTCGTGCGTGAACGCCTTGCGCGCGGCGAGCAGGTCCCTGTTCCACCGGTCGAGCCGTGACGCGTGCCGGCCCTTCGGCGCGACGTGCACCGTGTACGACACGACCCGCGCCGAGTCGAGCGGGAGCGCGCCGAGCGGCACGGCGAGCACGGGGTCGCCCTGTACGACGGACGCGCCGTCGATCCGGACGTCGGCCGCGTGCTTGGCCAGCGACTTGGGTACGACGAGCGTGTACACGGCGTCGCGTCCGAGCGGGTGGTCGATCGGCATCACCTTCTCGGTCGCCGAGAAGACGTCACCATGCTTGCCGGTGAGCTGCCAGTCGCGGGTGACCGCGTATCCCGTCTCCTTGTACGTGTCGATCCAGGCGCGCTCTCCGGTGTCATGCGTACCGCCGGGGAGGACCGCGAACAGCGCGACCACCATCGCGACGACGGCGAACGTCGCGGTCGAGAGCATGAGTCGCGGGTGCTGCCAGTGGACGACCCGCGCGGCTGCGCGCTCCGGGCTCGGGTACAGGGTGTGTTCGGCGCGCGGATCCGTGAGCGCGCGCATCCCCTCGAGCCTGGGCGCGACCGCGGCGAGGTCGTGCATCGCGGACGCAGCAGTCGTGTAGCGCGCGGACGGGTTCTTCGCGAGGAGCTTCGAGAGGATCTTCCACAGCCGCGGGTCGATGCCGTCGGGCTTGGGGACAGGCTGCTCCACATGTGCTCGGAGCATCGCGACGGGGTGATCGGCCGAGAACGGAACGCGTCCCGTGAGGAGCTCGTACAGCACGATCCCGACTGCATACAGGTCGGCCGCCGCGCTCGGATCGGCGCCTGTTCCGAGCTCCGGCGCCATGTAGCGCGGCGTTCCGATGACGCCGGTCAGACGAGTGAGAGTCGCGCCCTCGAGGAGCCGCGAGACACCGAAGTCGGAGAGCTTGGCGACGGGCGACCCGTCCGCGTCCACGTCGACGAGCACGTTCTCGGGCTTCACGTCGCGGTGTACGACGCCCGCGGCGTGTACCGCGTCGAGCGCGTCGAGGACCTGGCCCGTCAGCGCGACCGCGGTTGCCGGAGCGAGGACGCCGCCGTTGTCGCGGAGGAACGTGCGCAGGTCGGCACGCGGGAGGTATTCCATGACGATCGCCAGCGTGTTGCCCTCGACGACGAGATCGCGAACGGTCACGACATGCGGCGACTTCACCGAGCGAACGACGTTGCGTTCACGCACGAACCGCGCGACGACGTCGGGATCGTCGACGCAGTCGGGCCGGAGCACCTTCACGGCAACGGGTTCGCCGTCGGTGTCGTGGGCGAGCCACACCTCACCGGTCGCGCCCCGTCCGACGACGCGTTCCAGCGTGTAGCGCGAACCGAGCTGCCCCACTGCCTTCGCAGCCCACGTCTCGACCATCGTCGAGCCCCCTCCACCCGTGACGATCGTGTCCGCCTGCCCCGACGGCACGCCGGGCACCGGCCTTCGGGGGGTTCGGTGCCGGTGCCCGGCGTGGTCCGTCGCCCTGCCCTGAGACGCGTCAGCGGCCGCCGACGTTCCGTCTCCGGCGAGCTCCGTCGATCGCCGGTCGTGGGGAGGGCGGACGTTGTTGCTGCGACGAGCATCCCGAATCGGACCGGGCCGGCCCAGAGGCATCCATCACCCTGCTGTTGCCCCTCTTGCGACGGGGTAACGAGCTGCGGCCGTCACCCACCGCTACGGTCGTCCGCCGATGGCAGGACGACGGCCGCGCGATGGGTGGCTGCGCGACGAGCGGATCGCGACGCTCGACGTCGCCGACGGCTCGGACGTCGCCGACGACGCGGAGCTCGACGCCGTAGTTCTGCACGACGTCGACCTGCGCGACGTCGGCGCCTCGGACGTCGCCCTGCGCGACTGCGCGCTCGAGCGTGTCGACGTGTGCGGGGCCCGTCTCGTCCGCCTGACCACCGACTCCGTCCGTCTCGACGACTGCGACCTCGCCAACGGGTCATGGCCCGGTGCATCGCTCCAGTGGACCGAGATCCGTGGCGCGCGCGGAACGGGGCTCGAGCTGGCCGAGGCGTCGCTGCGCCACGTCGTGTTCCGCAACTGCCGGCTCGACCTCGCGTCGCTCCGGTTCGCGAACGGCGAAGACGTCCGGTTCGAGGACTGCACGCTGAGCGACGCCGACCTGACCGGGGCGGTGCTCCGCGACGCGGCGTTCGTCCGGTGCGACCTCCGGCGCGCCGACCTCACGTCCGCCGATCTCGACGGTGCCGATCTCACGACGTCGACGCTCGACGAGCTGCGCGGTGTCGGCGGCCTGCGTGGCGCGCGCGTGCGGCCCGAGCAGCTCGTAGCGCTCGCACCGCTCCTCGCCGCGCACGTCGGCATCGTCGTCGAGCCCGGCGACTGACCGACGCGCGCGGTCGCGCTCCTGCTGCCGGTCGCGCGCGCTCCCGCTGGGCTCAGCCGAGCTTCGCCAGCTCCTCCGCGAGCCCGTCGTAGTCGGCGTCCTCGGCGAGGATGTGCTCGAGGTCGCGCTTCGCCATCGCCCGCTTGCCGTCCGCCTCGTAGGCGCGCGCCCGCTCGAGCCACGCGCGATGACGGATCACCGGAGCGCGCCGCTTCGACTTCAGCGCCTCGCGGAACGCGTCGCATGCGGCGTCGAGGTGTCCCTGCTCGCGGAGCGCGATCCCGCGGAACACGCACAGCAGCGCGGTCGCGTCGTCCTGGTTCGCGATGCCGTCGGTCAGCGAGACGACCTCGTCGTACCGGCCTGCCACTGTGTAGAGCTCCGCGAGCGACAGGGCCGTGTAGGTGGTCGGCTCCAGCTGCTCGACGACGTCGATCGCGCGGGCGACGTCACCGGTCGCCTGCTCGAGCTCGGCGAGCGCGAGCCCGATCGTGTCGCGAGCGAGTGGCAGCGACGCCGTCACGCCCGTCGCGACGTGCAGCTGGAGCTCGAACGAGACGTACTTGCGCAGGAACGCGTCGGCGGCAGGATCGCGTCCCGTGGCGAACACCCACTCGAGCACCGTCTTCGCGCGTGTGTTGTCACCCGCGCTCAGCTCGAGCGCCCCGGCGAGCGTCTCGGCCGCGAGCGCCACGTCCGGGTGCTCCTGCGCGACGCGCTCCATCGCCGCGGCATCGCGTGTCTCGAGCGCGTGGTACAGCTCCTTCTCACCCTTCGGTGCGAGGAGCGCGGGCTTCACCGGCCGCGGGACGGGCGGCGCCGGTGGCGGTGAACGGCGCACCGGCGCTGCGTGCGACGCGGCCGCCTGCGACGCGTGCCGGCCCCCGCCGCCGCTCGTCGTGACATACGAGAGTCCGGTGCCGGGGATCGAGGCCGTCCGTTGGATCCGTCCGTCGGCTCGGTGTGTCACCCGGTAGCCCTTCACGCCGAACGAATAGCCGATCCCGGACTTCGAGAACGTCATGCGCACACCGGGCGCGAGCCGGATGGACTTCCGAATCCGGAACCCCATGCGCGCGTCCTCCTCCTGCGTGTCTCGTGCGGCGATACAACTGTCGCGCGCGGCCGTTCAGGACGATGTCGACCGGTTCACGCGTCGCTCATTGTGACTGAATCGGCATGGTCTGCTGCCGTGCATAGTATGCAGACGACCCCCGCTCTATGTGCGACGGAGAGGATCACCATGGCCCCGCGCAAGCAAGCGACGATGACGGATGCGCACAAGCGTGCGTTGGCCGCCGGCCGAGAGCAGAGCCGGATCGTGCGCGAGTACCTGGAGGTGCTCGAGGAGGTGAAGCCGCGGCGCGGGCGGCGACGGACGCCCGAATCGATCCGCAAACGGCTCGACGTCATCGAGCAGCAGCTCGCCGACGCGCCGGTCATCCAACGTCTCCAATTGCTCCAAGAACGGCGTGACCTCGAGGCCGAGCTCGAGGAGTTCGAGGAGCCGATCGACGTCGCCGCGTACGAGAAGGACTTCACGCGCGTCGCGAAGGCGTATTCGAACGCGAAGGGCATCTCGTACTCGACGTGGCGCGAGATGGGCGTGCCGGCGGACGTCCTGCGAAAGGCGGGCATCGAGCGGCGCATGTCCTGACGCGACGGCACCGTGCGCGCGTGGATGTCATGGAGCAGCGGCAAGGACAGCGCGATGGCGCTGCACGAGGCGCGCGCCGCGAACGTCGACGTCGTCGGCTTGATGACGACCGTCAACGCGGCGGCCGACCGCGTCGCGATGCATGCCGTCCGGCGCGAGCTGCTCGAGGCGCAGGCCCGGGCCGTCGGCCTGCCGTTGCATGCGGTCGACATCCCGTCGCCGTGTCCTAACGACGTCTACGAAGCCGCGATGGCCGGCGCGATCGCGCGCGCCCGCTCCGAAGGTGTCGACACGATCGTCTTCGGCGACCTCTTCCTCGCCGACATCCGCGCCTACCGGGAGCAGATGCTCGCCGACACCGGGATCGCGCCGGTGTTCCCGTTGTGGCAACGGCCGACGCGCACGCTCGCGTCCGACATGCTCGATGCCGGCATCCGTGCGATCGTCACCTGCGTGGATCCCCGCCAGGCCCCGGCGGAGCTCGCCGGCCGCGAGTTCGACGCCGAGCTGCTCGCGTCGTTGCCGCCCGGCGTCGACCCGTGCGGCGAGAACGGCGAGTTCCACACGTTCGTGTTCGACGGGCCGGGTTTCGACGCGCCGATCCCGGTCGAGACCGGTGAGATCGTCGAACGTGACGGCTTCGTCTTCGCCGACGTGGTGACGAAGTCGTGAAGATGCGGCACTGACCAACGCTTTCCGGTCGTCAGTGCCGCATGGTTCGTCGTCCGTCAGTCGTCGAGCACGCGGCGCGGGTGGACGCCGTCGACGTAGCCGACGAACGGCGGGTACACGCTGTAGCCGAGCAGCTCCTGCAATCGCGCGGGCAACGTGCGGACGGTCTCACGCGGGACTGCGAGCAGCTGCGTCTCCTGCGGTCGCAACCACGCGGCCGCGTACTCCATCGCGACGCCGAGACGCGATCCGCCGGAGACGTTGGCGCCCCCGCCGTGCCAGAGCGACCCGACGTAGAGCATCGCCGAGCCGGCCGGCATCGTCGCGGGGATGGTCGACGTCTCGCCGTCCACCTGGCGGAGCGCGTCGCGATGGCTGCGCGGGACGACGCGTGTCGCGCCGTTCTCCTCGGTGAAGTCGTCGAACGTCCACATCACGTTCATGACGAGCTCGGGATGCGGATGCGCGACCGGGTAGATCGCCTCGTCACGATGCAGGACCTGCGCGACCTCTCCGGGGTCGATGAGGATCCCGGTCGGCCCGCTGAGCAGGCACGGCCCGAGGATCCGCTCGACGGCGGCGAGCACGAGCGGGTGCAGGGCGAGGTCGTCGAGCACGCGCGTCTTCGCGAACAGCGCGTAGAGCCGGCGAGTGTGGAACCCCTCGAAGAAGTTGCGCCCGACCGGGACGGCCTCCAACAGGCGAACGAGCTCCTCGCGGATCGCGGCGGTCGTCGATGGGTCGAGCAGGCGCTCGACGATCACGTACCCCTCGGCGTCGAGTGCGGCGACGACCTCGTCGACGGACGACCCGGCGGCCAGGCGGGGAGGGCCGGAGACGGTCTCCACTCGACCCACGGTACGCCCCACGGCCCCTCGACACCGCCGCTCTTGGCGCTTTCGGCGCCGGGCCGCCGGGCCACGCTTCCGCTCGTCTTCGACTCGCTCGCTCGACACCGCCGCTCTTGGCGCTTTCGGCGCCGGGCCGCTGGGCCACGCTTCCGCTCGTCTTCGACTCGCTCGCTCGATTTCGCCGCTCCTGGCGCTTTCGGCGCCGGGCCGCTGGGCCACGCTTCCGCTCGTCTTCGACTCGCTCGCTCGATTTCGCCGCTCTTGGCGCCTTTCGGCGCCGGGCCGCTGGGCCACGCTTCCGCTCGTCTTCGACTCGCTCGCTCAAGCGCCGAGGTCGCGGGCCGATCAGGACCCCATGACCCGTCCGCCGCACGGCGGCGTCGACCACGACGGGCGCCACGTCTCGGGCGCCACCATCCACGCGCTCCTCCTGACGTTGCGCGGCCGCGGCGGTGACGAGGCCGTCCGGCGTGCGCTCGAGCTGGCGGGACGCGATCCCGGCGACGCGGCGCGTCTCGCCGACCCCTCGGCCTGGATCTCGTACTGGGAGGCCCAGGCGCTGCTCGAGGCCGGCGCGCGCGTCCTCGGCGGCTCCGACGTCCTGCGGACGGCGGGGAGGTACTACGCCCGTGAGGAGGACACGTCCGGCGTCAGCGCGCTCATGCGTGCGCTCGGCTCGCCGACCGAGGTCTTCCGGATCGTCTCGGCGGCCGCGCCCCGATACTGCACGGTCGTGGACATGGACGTCGTCGATCTCGGCGGCCGTCACGCCGTGGTCGAGGCCCGCAACCTCGACGAGTTCCCGCGCTACCGGGAGCTGTGCGACCTGATGGCCGGCATCCTGTCGATCGGCCCGATGCTCTTCGGCTTCGACGTCGCGGACGTCGTCGAGCGCGAGTGCCAGGTGCGCGGCGACGCACGCTGCCTCTACCACGTCCACTGGGGAATCGCCGACGAGATCGACGATCCTGCACGCCGCGTGCGATACCTCGAGGACGAGCTCGCTGCGCTGACGCGCCAGTTCGAGTCCTTGCGTTCGACGGTCGGCGACCTCGTCTCGGGCGACGATCTCGACGTCGTCCTCGCGCGTGTGGTCGAGCACGTGCGCGACGCCGTGACCGCGCCCGGGTACCTGCTCGCGGTCCGCCCACGCGATGACGCACCGGTCCGCGCGTACGCCGACGGCATCGACGAGCGTGACGTCCAGGATCTTGCGCATCGACTCCTCGCCGGTGACCTCGATCACGCCAGCGCCGTCACGGTCGGCATCGCGTCGAGCCGGCACGCGTACGGCCGGCTCGCGGCGCTGTACACGCGCGGGGTGGAGGCGATTCCCGAGGAGCGCGAGATCCTCGCGTCGTACGCCCGTCTCGCGGCGAGCGCGCTCGACTCCGCCACCGCGCTCGACGACGCCCGCCGGGAGGCGCGTACGGCCGAGGTGATGCTCGGGCTCGCGGAATCGCTCGCGGCCGTGACGACGAGCGCGGAGATGGCGCAACGCCTCGCCGACGCGGTTCCCCACGTCGTCGACTGCGAGTGCGCCGCGGTGCTCCTGTGGGACGGACGCGCGCAGGTCATGCGGGTCGCGGGCCTCCACGGGATGGAGGGATACGAGGAGCTCCTGCGCGGCATCGAGATCGGTCGCCGCGACACCCCGCTCATCGCGCGGATGCTGCAGCACCCGGAGCCGCTGCTCCTCGCTCGGGGCACCGGCGACCGCTACGTCACCGCGATGTTCGACGCCGTCGGCGTGACCGCGGGCTGGTTCGTCCCCGTGCTCCACGGTGAGGAGATCTACGGCACCGTCGCCGCGGGGACGAAGGGGCCGAGCGAGCACCTGGCGGCCGACCGTCACCTCGTGGCGCGGCTGCGCGGGCTCGCCGGGCAGGCGGCGACCGCGCTGCACAACGCGCGGCTCGTCGACCAGATCCGCCACCAGGCCCTCCACGACGCGCTCACCGGCGTCGCGAACACGAGGCTGCTCGCGGACGAGGCCGAGCAGGCGATCGCGACGGCACGCGCCGATGACCGGCAGGTGTCCCTCCTCTTCATCGACCTCGACGGGTTCAAGGCCGTGAACGACGACCTCGGGCACGCCGCCGGCGACGCGCTGTTGCAGGCCGTCGCGCGCCGGCTCCGGCGTTGCGTACGTGGGACCGACACCGTGGCCCGACTCGGCGGCGACGAGTTCATCGTCCTGTTGCACGACGCCGACCGCGACCGCGCCGAGGGCGCGGTCGCACGGGTCCGCCGCTCGCTGCACCAGCCGTTCCGCCTCGCGTACGGCACGGTCACGGTGCGCGCCAGCGTCGGGTGCGCGACGTTCCCGGGCGACGGGTCGACGTACGAGGCGCTGCGTCACGCCGCCGACGCGTCGATGTATGCCGTGAAGCTCGCGCAGCGCGTGAGACGCGCCGCGTGAGACCGGCCGGTTCTCAGCGCGCGGCGCGCAGCTGACGCTTGGCGATCTTGCCGAGCGCGTTCCGCGGGAGGGCGTCGACGATCTGCACGCGACGAGGGACCTTGAACGAGGCGAGGTGCTCACGGCAGTAGGCGCGCAGCTCGTCGGGATCGACGGGCTCACGCACCTCGACCATCGCCTCGATCTCCTCGCCCATGCGGTCGTCCGGGACGCCGAACACGGCACAGTCGACGACGGCGGGATGGCCGTGCAGGCACTGCTCGATCTCGGCCGGGTACACGTTCACGCCACCGCGCAGGATCATGTCGGACGCGCGGTCGGTCACGTAGAGGAATCCGTCGTCGTCGAGGTAGCCGATGTCCCCGACGGTGAACGCGTCACCGTGCCAGGCCTGGGCCGTCTTCGCGTCGTCGCCGTGGTAGCGGAACCGCGTCATGTGCGGCGAACGGATGTAGATGAGCCCCGACTCCCCGGGCCCGACGGGCTCGCCGTCGGCACCGAGGACGAGGATCTCGGTCCCGGGCCACGGGAGGCCGACGCTGCCCTCGTGCTCGCGCCAGTCCGCCGCGGAGATGCGTGTCGCGCCGCCCTCGCTGGCGCCGTAGAACTCCCACACGTCGACGTGCGGGAATGCGTCGAGCATCGCCCGCTTCACCGGCACCGGGCACGGTGCGGCCGCGTGCAGGATCAACCGCAGGCTCGACGTGTCGTGACGACGACGCTCCTCCTCGGGTACCTCCAGCACGCGGATGAAGTGCGCGGGCACCATGAACGTCGCGGTCACACGGTGCTCCTCCACGAGGCGCAACCACTCGCGCGCGTCCCAGCGCTCCATGACGACGACCGTCGCGCCGACGTGCAGCTCCGTGAACGCGTACGCGCCGGCCGCGTGGTACAGCGGGCTCGCGGCGAGCCACACGTCATCCGGCGTGAACCCCCACATCGCGGCGAGCGCGCGCGACGTTGACGGTGCGCCCGGCTTCGGCGCGTCGCGCTCGACACCTCGGGGACGCCCGGTCGTCCCGGACGTGTAGAAGAAGAACTCGGCCGTCTCGAACCCGACGCGGTCGGGTCGCGCATCGTCCGCGTTCGCGAGGGTGCGCTCGTAGTCGCGGCCGTCACCCGCGTCGCCACCGCCCACGACGACGAGCGTGCAATCCGGCGCGGCGTCGAGCGCGGGCATCACCTCGTCGAGCAGCGAGGCGTGTGCGACGAGCACCTTGGTGCCCGAGTCGGCCACGATCCACGCGACCTCGTCCCGCTTGAAGTGCCAGTTGATCGGCACGAGGACGGCCGCGATCTTCGCCGTCGCGAGCCCGATCTCGAGGATCTCGATCCCGTTGGGCAGCATGACGGCGACCCGCTCCAACGGCGCGACGCCCGCGGCCGCGAGCGCGTTCCCGAGGCGGTTCGTCCGCGCGTCGAGCTCGCCGTAGGTCTCGGAGCGGGCACCGCACACGATCGCGGGCTTGCCGGTCAGCTCCGCGCGGTCGAGCCCGCCCATGTCGACGTCCCCGGCCGGCATGACCCGGTTCTGTAACAACCGCCCCGCGCGAACGTCAAGGAGAAGCCTGGCGCGGCAAACCTGCCGCATCGTTCTGTGAATCCTGACGGCCGCAGAGCGGCCGTTGCGCTTCACAGAATGGGGCTGCAGGCACGCCGAAAGGAGGTCGGGTGTGCCGACCGTTCCCCTTCCCGAGCAGCCGTCCCTCGCCCAGCTCCGCAAGAAGGCGCGCGAGCTGCACCGAGCCGTCCGGGCCGGCGACGACGCCGCGCTCGCGCATGTCGCCGAGCACGATCCGGACGCGGACGTCGACGCCGGCTCGTTCGCGCTCAACCGCGCGCAGCTCGTCGTCGCGCGACACCACGGGTTCCCGAGCTGGGCGCGCCTCGTACGACAACTGCAGGCCGTCGAGCGGTACACGCGCGTCCCGGATGACGTCGCGCGTCGCGACGATCCCGCCGACGAGTTCCTGCGACTCGCGTGTCTGACGTACGGCGACGACGATCCCGGGCGGCGCGCCGATGCACGCGCGCTGCTGCGCGCGTCACCCGACCTGGCTCGCACGTCGATCCACGCCGCGGCTGCGACCGCCGACGCCACGCTCGTGGAGGACCTCCTGTCGCGCGATTCCTCGCTCGCGCGTCGCGAAGGCGGACCGTTCGGCTGGGAGCCGCTCCTGTACCTCACGGCTGCGCGCCACGACCCGCACGTCGGGCTCGACGCCGTCACGCGGACGGCCCGCGCGCTCCTCGCGGCAGGCGCGGATCCGAACGCGGGATACCTCTGGCATGGTCTGCCGTCGCCGTTCACCGTGCTGACGCTGACGTTCGGCGGTGGCGAGCTCGGACCCGTGCGACAACCGCACCACCCACACGCGAACGCGCTCGCGCGAGTCTTGCTCGACGCCGGCGCCGACCCGAACGACGGGCAGGCGCTCTACAACCGCATGTTCGAGCGCGACGACGACCATCTCGTGCTGCTGTTCGAGCACGGTCTCGGCACGGGTGACGGCGGTCCGTGGCGACGGCGACTCCCCGATCTCGTCGACGACCCCGGCACGCTCGTGCGCGAGCAGCTCGGCTGGGCGGTGACGCACGGGATGCACGAGCGGATCCGGTTGCTCGCCGCGCACGGCGTCGACGTCGCGTCGCCACTTCGCAACGGCCGGACGCCGGTCGAGCTCGCGGGCGCGGTCGGCGACGAGGACGTCGTCGAGCTGCTGCGCTCCCTCGGGGTCACCGCCCGTCACGTGGATCCTGTCGACGCGTGGGTCGCGGCTGCGCTCGCCGCCGACAGGGCCCGCGTGCGGGCCGTCGAGGATCGCCATCCCGGCGTCGGGTCGCGTGCGCGCGACGCGCACCCTGCGCTCGTCCTGCGCGCGGTCGTCGCAGGTCGCGCCGACGCCGTCCGCCTCCTGGTCGATGCCGGCTTCGACGTGAACGCGCGCGGTCGGGGCGACCTGCCGATCGACGAGCCGTGGGAGACCGCGCTGCACCACGCCGCCGGTGCCGGTGACGTGGCCGCCGTGCGCCTGCTGCTGTCGCTCGGCGCCGACCCGAACGCCCGTGACGCGAGATTCGACGCGACACCGCTCGGATGGGCGGAGTACTTCGACCAGACCGAGACCGCGTCGCTGCTCGACGGCGCGACCTTGCAAGGCCCCGGCGACGCGTCGCCATAGTCTCGAACGCGTGCTGCACCACCTGACGTTGTGGGTTCCCGATCTCGCGCGCGCCGAGGCGTCGTGGAGCTGGCTGCTCGGCGAGCTCGGCTACGAGCGCGACGCCTCGGTCGACGACGTCCTCGTGTTCCGGCACGCGAGCGGCTTCGCGGTCGCGCTCGAGCAGTCGTCCGACATGGTCCCCGGCATGCTGTACAGCCGCCTCCGGCCCGGCCTGAACCATCTCGCGTTCACCGTCGCACCGGGCGAGTCGCTCGACGCGCTCGTCAAGCAGGCCGCCGACCACGGCTGGACCGCGATCCCGTTCGACCGGCATCCGATCGCGTCGGGTGCGCAGGTCGCCTACCTCGAGGACCGCGACGGCTTCGAGGTCGAGCTCGTCGAGCCACCGCGCTGAGACGCGCGCCGCTTCGGACGCGACGCGAGCGCGGCGCGCGTTGCGGCGACGGCCGTCCGACCCGCGACGTCGAGCGCGTCCGTCGACTTCGACGCGCGACTGAGGACGAATGCGCCTTCGAGCAGCATGATCACGCTCACCGCGAGATCGCGCGCGGTCGCGTTCTCGACGCCCGCCGCGGCGAAGCGCGCCGTCCCTGCGTCCACCCACCGGTCGAAGACGCGCGCGGTCGCCTCGCGCAGCGTGTCGTTCGTGCTCGCGACCTCGAGCGCGACGGTCGCGATCGGGCACGCGTCCGCGTAGTCGGTCGTGCGCAGGCGTTCGGCTGCGGCGGCGAAGCAGTCGGCGACGCCGGTCACGATGTCGGGCGCGGCGTCGAACACGCTCTCGACGAGCGCCTGGTACATCGCACCGGAGCGCTCGATCGTCTCTGCGGCGAGCTGCTCCTTGCCACCAGGGAAGAAGTGATAGAGCGACGAGAAGGGCGCCCCGGCCAGCCCGAGGATCTGCTTGATCCCCGTCCCCGTCATCCCCTGGCGCTGAAACAGCTCGTTGCTCGCCTCGAGGATCCGCTCCCGCGTGCCGCTCGTCACCCGACCTCCTCCCGGATTGCCTGCGCCGGACAGGCTAGCTAGGTTCGCGTCTGGATCGATCTATCCAGTCGGCGAGCCACCCAACCGACAAGCGGGAGGTCGGAACATGCGCTGCGTGGACGTGACCGCGGGGACCGTCGAGTACGAGGACACGGGGGGCGACGGACCGGTCCTGGTCTTTGCGCACGGCCTACTGATGGACGGGCGCGAGTGGCGCGACGTCGTTGCCGATCTCCGCCGCGACCACCGCTGCGTGCTCCCGACGCTGCCGCTCGGCGCGCACCGGCGGCCCATGCGTCCCGACGCGGACCTCTCGCTGCGCGGGCTCGGCCGTCTCCTCACCGAGGTCGTCGAGCGGCTCGACCTCCACGACGTGACGCTGTGCTTCAACGACTGGGGTGGCGCGCAGGTGATGATCGACGACGGCCTCACCGACCGTGTGGGCGGCGTCGTCCTCACGTCGTGCGAGGCGTTCGACAACTATCCGCCGGGCATCCCCGGCCGGCTCGCCGCGCTGTCTGCGAGGACGCCGGGCGCGCTCGTGATGATGCGGCGCGCCATGCTCGTCCGAGCGTTGCGGAACCTGCCCATCACGTTCGGGGCGATGTCGAAGCGCGGGATCCCCGACGACCTGATGCGCGAGTGGCTCGAGCCGTTGCGCGACCGCGGCGTGCGTCGCGACTTCCGCAAGTACGCGGGCGACGTGAAGCGCGGCCGGCGGGACTTTGTCGCCGCGATCGACGCCTTGGCGTCGTTCGAGCGTCCCGTCCTCGTCGCGTGGGCGAGCGAGGACCGCCTCATGCCCGTCGAGCACGGTCGGCGGCTCGCCGCGACGTTTCCGCACGCGACGCTCGTCGAGATCCCCGACAGCTACACGCTGGTCCCGATCGATCAGCCGAGCGCGCTCGCGTCGGCGATCCGGGAGTTCGTCGCCAAGCGGATGGTCGAGCCGTCGCGCTGAACCGGCGTCATGCTCCGGTCTCGGACGGCTTGGTCTTCGCGGCCGCGATCGACCGGAGGTGCTCGCGCAACCACGTCTCCGCCGCGTCGTACGTCACGCCGAGACGAGCGAGCATCTCCGCCGCGTCGTCACCGTCGGCACGAAGGACGCCGAGCAGGATGTGCTCGGTGCCGATGTAGTTGTGGCCGAGGCGGAGCGCCTCGCGCACGGACAGCTCGAGCGTCTTCTTCGCGCTGCGCGAGAAGCGGGCGCGGCCGCGCCGGCGTCCGCGACCGGCGTCCTGTGCGCGCCCGACGAGCGCGAGCGCCGCGCCGCGCACCTGGTCGAGCGGGACGTCGAGGGCGACGATCGCCCGCGCGGCGAGGCCGTCGGGCTCGGAGAGCAGGCCGAGCACCATGTGGCCGTTCGTCACCTCGTCGTGCCCGAGCGCCTGCGCCTCGAGCTTCGCCTCCTTCACGGCGTTGCGCGCTCGAGGCGTGAAGCGACCGAACCGGCCGGCCTTCGTCATCGGCATGTCGAGCAGACCGACGTCGAGGTCGTCGTCGTCCCGCGGGACGAACCGCTTCTGCGCGGCCTGCTTGGTCACACCCATGTGCTCGCCGATCTCGGTCCACGACGCGCCCGAGCGGCGCGCCTGGTCGACGAAGTGGCCGATGAGGTGATCGGCGAGCTCGCCGAGGTGGGCCGACGTGTCGACGGCGTCGGACAGGTGGTCGAGGGCGTCACCGTCCGGGTTCTGCTCGATGACGTGCTCGATGAGATCGCCGAGGCGGACGGGCTGCTGTGCTTCCATGGCCGGCAACCCTAGGTTGACCGTGCGGGATTGTCAACAAGAAGTTGACGACCGCCCAGCATTCAACCAGACGTTGACGACGCCGCGGGCGGGCCGGTCGTGAAGCCGAGCGGGCGGATGTGGAGCTGGCGGCCGGGCGGGTCCTGGTCCACGGAGCTCGGTAGCCATGCGTGGTAGGCGACGAGCAAGTGCCCGCCGGTGTCGGTGAGCACCGTCTCGCCACCGGGCCCCGCTTCGGTCCCGCCCGTCGACGACGTCGACAGCCACGGGTTCGTCGCGCTCGAGCCGCGGGTGCAGCGGGTCGTGGGCATCGACGTCCCGCACGTCGCGTACCCGACCGCGTACCCGGAGGTCTTGTAGTCGCCGCCGGAGTAGAGGAGCAGGTACGTGCCGCTCGGGTCGATCACCATCCCGGGACCCTCGATGACCGGCGTCTCCCACGCCTGCGCGCCGACGTCGTTCGACAAGAGCTCGACGGGCGCGCGGCCGGACGCGAACGTGAGGCCGTCCGTGCTCAGCCGCTGCACGTCGATGCCGACGTGGACCCCACCGGACGCGGCCGCCTCGCGGTACGCGGTGTTGCTGCGGGTCATCGCGGCCGCGAGCGACGGCGAGAGCGCGGGCGACGACGTCGGCGCCGAGTCCTGCCGCCACAGCAGGTACGGCGTCCCGTTCGTGTCACGGAAGAACGCCGGGTCCAAGGACCAGTAGGACGTGCCGGTGCACGCGAGCGGGGTCGCGGAGCTGTCGACGTACGGCCCCTGCGGCGTCGTGGACGTCGCGACACCGATGCACTGCTGCGTCGTCCCGCGGTGCTGCGCCGTGTAGTACATGACGAACGAGCTCGGGCCGAGCTGCACGACCGCGGGCGCCCACGTCGTCTTCGTCGTCTCCTGCGCGGGGTTCGCGTCGTTCGCCCACGAGCCGACGTGGGGGAGCGCGTTGCAGTCGGACGTCCAGTGCTGCAGGTCCGTGGACTGGATGACGGGCACCTGCGCGAACCCGCACCCGGTTCCCATGTCGGCATTCGTCGAGAAGCCGTAGTAGGTCGAGCCGACGAGCACGATCGACGGGTCGGGGAAGTCGTGCGCGTACGCGAGCGTGGAGCTCCAACCCGACGGTGTGGTCCCGACCGGGACGCACGCGGCCAGCGCGACGGCGAGGGCGGCGACGACGACCGCGGTGGTCCGGGCTCGTACGTGTGACGACATCGCCTGCCCTCCCGCCCCCACGGTCCCGAGCCGGACCGCGATTCGACCACACCGGCCCCGGAACCTTCACGCGCCGGATGTCGAGAACGGGTTGCCGGCTCCGTCTCCTCGACGAGCGCGCCACGATGGGCGGGCCGGAACCCGAGGGAGTCGTGATGACGAAGTTCATGTTGCTGCAGAACTACGAGCCCGCCGAGGGCTGCGACGTGATGATCGGCGAGTGGCCGCCCGAGGACGTCGCCGCGCACATCCAGTTCCAGCGGGACCTCAACGACGAGCTGGTGGAGCGTGGGGAGTTCGTCGACGCCCAGGCGCTCGCCGCGCCCGAGCTCGCCAAGTTCGTCGTCTCGGACGGTGTCAGCGCGCCGGTGGTGACCGACGGGCCGTTCCCGGAGTCGAAGGAGCTGCTGGCCGGCTACCGGATGATCGACGTCGACTCCGTCGAGCGGGCGATCGAGATCGCGGCGAAGGCGTCGACCGCGCCCGGGCCCGGCGGCAAGCCGACCAGGACGCGCATCGAGGTCCGCGAGGTGATGGGCGAGCCGTGAGCCACGCCGCGGACGCCAACGTGGAGGACCTGCTGCGCGGACTCGCGCCGCAGGTCCTCGGCGTGCTCGTCCGGCGTACCGGTGACTTCGCCGCGGCCGAGGACGCGACGCAGGAGGCACTCGTCGCGGCGGCGTCGCACTGGCCGCGTGACGGTGTGCCGGGCAACCCGCGTGCCTGGCTCGTGCAGACCGCGACCCGCCGGCTGATCGACGAGGCGCGGAGCGCGAGCGCACGCCGGCGTCGCGAGGACGCCGTCGTCGCGCGCGACGTCGTCGACGCCGATGTGCCGGGCCGCGACGACACCTTGACGTTGCTCTTCATGTGCTGCCACCCGTCGCTGACGCCGGGGTCCGCGATCCCGCTGACGCTGCGCGCCGTCGGCGGCTTGACGACCGCCGAGATCGCGCACGCGTTCCTCGTGCCCGAGGCGACGATGGCCCAGCGCATCAGCCGGGCGAAGCAGCGCGTGAAGGCCGGGGGCGCGCGCTTCACGATGCCCACACCCGAGGAGCTCCCGTCGCGCCTGCGCTCCGTCCTGCACGTGCTCTACCTGATGTTCAACGAGGGTTCGACGAGCAGCGTGGGCGCGTCCTTGCAACGCGTCGAGCTCTCCGACGAGGCGATCCGTCTCACGCGCGCGGTGCACGAGCAGCTGCCCGACGACGGCGAGGTCGCCGGGCTGCTCGCGCTCATGCTGCTGACCGACGCCCGCCGGGCCGCGCGCACCGGGCCGTCGGGAGAGCTCGTCCCGCTCGACGAGCAGGACCGCTCACTGTGGGACCACGCCGCGATCCACGAAGGCGTCGCGCTCGCCGTCTCGGCGATGTCGCACGGCGCGATCGGCGAGTACCAGCTCCAGGCCGCGATCGCCGCGCTGCACGACGAGGCGCCCTCGGTCGCCGAGACCGACTGGCCCCAGATCGCGGCGCTGTACACGTTGCTCGAGCGGATGTCGCACAACCCGATGGTCACCCTGAACCGCGCGATCGCCGTCGCGATGTGCGAGGGACCGGCCGCGGGTCTGCGGATGCTCGACGCGCTCGACGAGCCGCTCGGCGACCACTACCGCCTCGACGCCGTCCGTGGCCACCTGCACGAGATCGCCGGCGACGTCGACACCGCGCTCGCTCACTACGACCGTGCTGCACGCCGCACGACGAGCATCCCGGAGCAGCGCTATCTCACGACGAAGGCGGCGCGCCTTCGCTCGGCCTGGTCGTGACATCGTCATTCAGGCCTCACTGAAGCGTGAGTCGGTCCACGGCCGACTCTTGCTTCGCCGAAGCGTCGCCGCGGCTAGAACGTGCGGCGCATGACGGATCGCGCCCTCCCGCTCGACGCGCTCGGCGCATGGTTGGCGCCGCGGCTGGGTGCCGCGCAGGTCGACGTGACGACCGACGGCGCGCCGAGCAGCGGCTTCTCCGCTGAGACGGTCTTGCTCACCGCGCGCACCTCGGGCGGCGACGCGCACCGCCTCGTGCTCCGGCGGGAGACGCCCGATCCCGCGGTGTACCCGGCGCAGGTCCCCGGTCTCGACGTCGAGGTCGAGATCCAGTACCGCGCGATGGCGGCGATGACCCGCGCGTCGGACATCCCGCTGGCGCCGCTGGTCGGGTACGAGGCCGACCCGACGGTGCTCGGTGCACCGTTCTTCGTGATGCGCTTCGTGGACGGCGACGTCCCGATCGAGAGCCCGCCGTACACGCAGGCGGGGTTCTTCGCGGACGCGACACCGGCACAGCGCGCGCGGTTGCTCCGGGGCGGGCTGGACGTGCTCGCGCGCGTGCACGCGGTCGACTGGCGCGCGGCGGGCCTCGAGTGGCTCGTCCCGCCCGGTGAGGAACCGACGGCGCGCCGGCAGCTGCGCATCTGGGAGGAGTACGCGTACCGCGAGCTCGACGGACGTACGCATCCCGGGATCGATCGCGCGTGCGCGTGGTTGCACGACCATCTGCCCGTCGGCAGCGCGCCGTGCGTGTGCTGGGGCGATCCCCGGCCCGGCAACGTCATCTGGCGCGACTTCGAGCCCGCGTGCGTCACCGACTGGGAGGCGGTCGCGATCGCGCCTCCCGAGGTCGACCTCGGCTGGTGGCTGCTCTTCGACCGCACGATGCACGAGGTCGTCGGGATGGGCCGGGCCGACGGCGATCCGTCACGCGAGGAGCAGCGCGCGATGTACGAAGAGGCGTCGGGGCGCGACGTCGGCGAGATGGCGCCGTTCGAGGTGCTCGCGGGGATGCGCTACGCGGCGATCGTCGTGCGCGTGATGAACCGACTCGTCGCGCGCGGCGACCTTCCGGAGGGCCAGACGATCTGGCTGGAGAACCCGGCCGCCGTCGCGCTCGAGCAGGTGCTGGACGAGGTGGGTGCATGAGGTCTCATCCGGACGACGAGTTCCACCCGCCCGCGTCGGACGATCCGTACTGGACGGAGACGTGCTGGTTCACGTTCACCGTTCCCGAGCGGCGCCTGTCCGGGCAGCTCTATCCGTTCTTCCGTCCGAACCAGCACGTGACGGCGGCGGCCGCGTACCTCTGGGACGACACCGCGGCCGACACGTGGAGCTGCCTGTACGGCAAGAGCTTCTGGCACCTGCCGCTGCCCGAGGAGCCGTTGTCCGACATCGCGCTCCCGAACGGCATCCGGTACCGGTGCGTCGAGCCGCAACAGCGTTACGAGCTCGCCTACGACGATCCCGACGCCGACGAGCTCCACGTGTCGTTGACGTTCGACGCGGTGGCCGCGCCCAACCGTCTCGGCGAGTCGCATCTCGACCAGCCCGGTCGCTACACGGGCACGATCGTGCTGCGCGGCGAGCGCGTCGAGGTCGACGCCTTCGGCTTCCGCGACCGCTCGTGGGGACCGCGCTCGCAGTTCGGCGTCGGTCTGACCGGGTCCGGTGCGTTGCGCGGCGGCTACAGCTACGCGACGGCGTCGGCGCGCGACGCGTTCCACGCGATCACCATGGACCTCAGCGGAGGCGTCGACGGCGACTGCATCGCGATCCACGGGTACCTGTTACGCGACGGCGAGTGGTCCAAGCTGAAGTCGGGCACGCGCGACGTCGTCGAGCGCGACGCCGACGGGATGCCGCGTGTCGTGCGCGTCGCCGGTGAGGACGAACGCGGCCGTACGTTCGAGGCCGAGGGCCGCACGCTGAACCGTCTCCGGCTGTTCCTCAATCCCAATCTGTTCACGGTCAACTGCCTGACCGAGTGGCACTTCGACGGCATCACCGCGTACGGCGAGGACCACGACAACTGGAGCGCGGTCGGCATCCGCCGGTTCATGCACGCGCGCGCCACGCCGGGTCCCGGCCGGTCGCGGCGATGAGGCGCTCCAGCGGGGGTGCGTCACCGGCGGCCGGCTGCGGCGGCCCGAACAGGCCGGGAGTGCCGTTCGGGTTCTGCTCGACCTGCGGCTGCACGAAGCCGAGCGCGGCGTCGACGAGCGCGTCCTCGACCGCATAGCGCTGCCCGGTCGCGACCGCGAGGTCCCAGCCGTGCACGATCACCTCGTCGATCGCGACGTACGCCGCGATCTGCGCCGGCATCTCGATCGGCCCCGCGTAGGTCGTGCCGGTCCACGCGTCGTCGTCCCGCCAGGCGTCGGCGAGCGCGGCGAGGCGTTCGGGGATGCGGGTCCGCCAGTCCGGCGTGAGGTTCGACGCGTCGGGCGTCGGCGGGGGACCGCCACCCGGCGCGACGGTCTTGTTTGCCGCCTCGGTGAACGCGAACGACAGCCCGTCGACATGGTCGAGCAAGGTGGCCACCGACGTGTCCGCGCACGGTGTCGGCGAGGTGAGCTGGTCGTCGCGCACGCCCGCGACGATCGCCGTCAGCGCGCGTGTCGCAGGCCCGAGGTCGATCATGGGATTCCTCCGTGTCGAGACGGTCACGCGTTCGACGATCGGCGTCCACGAGAATCATCGCGGGCGATCGGCGAGAACGCCGGGCCCACCGGCGTCAGGCGCCGATCTGCTGGGCGGTGATCAACGTCGCGTCCACCAGACGCGTGGCCGCGGCGGCGTCGACGGGCGGCGAGAAGTAGAAGCCCTGCACGAGGTCGCAGCCGAGCGCCTCCAGCGCCGCGAGCTGGGCCGCGTCCTCGACACCTTCCGCGACGGGCTGCAGTCCGAGGGTGCGCGCGAGCGTGACGATCGCGCGGACGAGCCCGGCCGACTCGTGGTCCGTCGCGATCGCGTCGACGAACGTCTTGTCGATCTTCACCGTGTCGATCGGCAGCGTGCGGAGATAGCCGAGCGACGAGTACCCGGTGCCGAAGTCGTCGATCGCCAGGCGCACGCCGAGCGACTTGAGCTCGTGGAGACGCTCGATCGCGCCGGCCGGCTCGTCGAGCAGGACCGACTCGGTGATCTCGAGTGTCAGACGCGTCGGGTCGATCTCGTTGCTCGCCGCGATCGCGGCCACCTGCGTGACGAGGTCGGGGTCGCGCAGCTGCTGCGCCGAGAGGTTCACCGCGACGCCGAGCGGATCGTCGCCGCGGGAGCGGTTCCACTCGCGAGCCTGCCGGCACGCGTGCACGAGGACGGCTCGCCCGATCGCGACGATCAACCCGGTGTCCTCGGCGAGCGGGACGAAGTCGCCCGGAGCGAGCAGGCCCCGTCGGGGATGGTTCCAGCGCACGAGCGCCTCGAAGCCGACAGTCCGCTGTGCCGGCACGAGCGTGATCGGCTGGTAGTGCACGACGAACTCGTTCGCGGTGATCGCGCGCCGGAGGTCGGCCTCGAGCTCGAGCCGCGTGACCGCGGCGAGGTGCATCTCCGACTCGAAGCGACGGATGCACCCCTTGCCGGCGGCCTTGGCGACGTACATCGCCATGTCGGCGTTGCGCAGCAGCTCCTCCGCGCCGTCGCCCGGTTGGTTGGTGGCGAGGCCGACGCTGGCGCCCAGCTCGAGCGAACGACCGTCGAGCACGAACGGCGCGCGCAGCGCGTCGACCACTCGTTCGAGCCGCTCCTCGAACGTGCCCGCCCCGTCGCGTTGCTCGAGGACGACGACGAACTCGTCACCGCCGAGACGTACTGGGAGGTCACCGGGCCCCAGCGTGTCGTGGAGCCGCCGGGCGACGATGACGAGGATCTCGTCACCGATCGTGTGACCGAGGCTGTCGTTGACCGTCTTGAAGCCGTCGAGGTCGATCATCGCGACCGCGATCGAGTCGGCGCGGCTGTCCCGTCGCGTGAGGGCGTCCTCGACGCGTTCGTTGAACAGGGCGCGGTTCGGCAGGCCGGTCAACGCGTCGTGGAACGCCTGGTGGCGGAGCCGGTCCTCGAGCCGCTTCCGTTCGGTGACGTCCTGGACGGTGACGACGACCGCGTCGTGTCCGTCGAACTGCAGCGCGTGCGAGGTGACCTCGACCTCGATGCGGGTGCCGTTCGCGACGAGATGACGGGCCGACGTGCTCCGGCGTCTGTCGGTGGACGTCGACGACGGTGACGCGTCGTCGCGTTCGGTCGCGGTCGCGTCGTGTGTCGCACCGATCTCGGCGATCGCCATCGCGAGGAACTCGTCGCGTGTGTAGCCGTAGCGATCGGTCGCGGCCCGGTTGACCTCGAGGAACCGCAGCGTCGCGCGGTCGTAGACCCACATCGGTTGCGGGTTCTCCGCGAAGAGCGTGCGCATGCTCTGCTCGCGCGCCGCGAGTGCCGATTGCGCGCGCTCGAGCCGCGTCGCGACCCATGCGACGACCTCACCCGTGAGCACCCAGCCGGGCAGTGCGTACGCGAGCGACCCGGCCGCGACCGCGCTCAGGTGACCGTGACCGGCGAGCGCTCCGAGGTACGCGGCCGCCGCGAGGGGACCGAAGCGCAGCGACGTGCCCTGCGGGTGGCACAGCCCGATCCATGCGAACGAGACGAAGAAGAACACCGCCGCCCGGTAGCTGTCGGCGGCGTAGTAGTCGTGCAGGCCGATCAGCGCGAACGCGGGCGGGAGGAGCCACAACGTCGCGCGCAGCGGCCATCGCGGCCACGGGAGCAGCCAGATGACGGCCCCGGCCGCGATCGCGGTGACCGCCACGGCGAGCAGCCCGGTGCGGTTCGTCGCCGGGGCGGCGGGGAGCGCGACGGCACCGACGCCGACCAGCGCCCCGCACAGCACGAAGAGCGCGGCGGCCAGCCGAGCGGCCGCGCTCGGCGTGATCCCGCTGCTCATGACTCTTCATCGGGTCGCTCACGGGCGACCTGAAGAGTGGGCCGGCCTCCCCGGCCCCGGTGCGGCCCGGCTCAGCGCGTCGCCGGCTCGGCGGGGGAGCGCAGCGATCGAGACCGTGACCGCTCGCGGACGGCGTAGGTCAGGTGCGTCACCCGCGGCGTCGGCTCGGCGCGGATCGGCTCCAGGGCGACGCGGCCGGCGTCGACGCCCTCGAACAGGCGGATGCCGGAGCCGAACAGCACGGGTGAGAGCGCGATCGAGAGCTCGTCGATCAGGCCGGCGTTGACGTACTGCAGGATCGTCGCGCCGCCGCCCGCGATGCGGACGTCTCGCTCGCCGGCGGCCTTGCGGGCGTGCGCGAGCGCGGACTCGATGCCGTCGTTGACGAAGTGGAACGTCGTCCCACCCGGCCGCTCCCACGGGTCACGCTTCGCGTGCGTCACGACGTAGACCGGCGTGTGGAACGGGGCATCCTCCGGCCACGCGTGCTCTCCCGCGTCGAACATGCGCTTGCCCATCACGCTTGCGCCGGTGCGCTCGAACGTCTCGCGCGCGATGTCGTTGTCGCGCCCTTCCTCGCCACCCTCGCCGAGCTTCAGGTTCTCCCGGAAGAACCGCTGCGCGAACAACCACCGCTGCAGCTCCATCCACTGCTGCCCCATCAGCTCCTCGGGAGAGTCGGGCGCGATGAACCCGTCCAGCGACATCGACACGCTGAAGAACACCTTGCCGGCCATCAGTGCTCACGTCCCTTCGGAACGAGCTCGGTGACGTAGGCAGCCAGGTTGCTCAGCGTCTGCTGGCCGCCCTCGATCGCGTGGTACTTCTCGACGGCCTCGTTGCGCAGCTCCTTGGTCGGGAACACCGTGCGCATCTCGATCCGGGTGGCCGCGCCGTCGGGCTCGAACGTGAGGACCGACTCGAACGCGTTCGGGTCGCCGCGGTGCTCACCGTGCAGGAGTGTGATCCGCTCGGGCGCGGTGATCTCGGTCCAGGAGATCCACTCCTGGTAGTCCGTCCCGTCCGGTCCGTGCATCACGAAGTCCCACTCGCCACCGACGCGGAACTCGAAGGCCCGCGTCGTGGTGGTGAACCCCTCCGGTCCCCACCATCGCGACAGGTGCCGGACTTCGGTGAACGCCTCGAACACGAGCTCGCGTCCGGCGTCGATCACCCGGGAGATCACGATCTCGCGGTCAGCGGTTGCCGACTGCGCCGACGCGTCCGGTCCTGTTCCAGCCATGTGTCAGTCCCGCCTTGTCTGCTCGAGGTCGTGCACGTACGCGTCGAGCCGGTCGAAGGTCTCGTTCCAAAACCGCTCGAACCCGCCGGTCCACTCGTGGACCGGTCGCAGGCCGCGGGCGTCGAGGCCGTAGATGCGCTGCTTGCCCACCTTCCGGTCGCGCACCAGCCCGACCTCGCGGAGCACCCGCAGGTGCTTGGACGCGCCCGGCTGGGCCATCCCGAGCTCCTTGGCCACCTCGGTGACCGGCCGCTCACCGGCCCGCAGCAGCGCCAGGATGTCCCGACGCTGCGGCTCGGCGATCGCGTTGAACACGTCCGACGTCGTCGCTGCCCGTGCCACCGCGCCATCATATGCCGATATCGGTATGCGTCAAGCCGGGGGGCGGGTCTCCCGGGAGGGTGTGGACGCTCGCCTGACCCGAACAAGGGCGACGTCCTTCTCGCTGGCATCGCGGGACTGTCGCGGATCATGTGTGTCGTCGACGCCGCGCTGCTTCGGCGGCGGCCGCCAGCCCGCAATCTGATGGTCCGATCCAATGCCTGACGTGTCCGCCACGGAGGCGGCCCGCAACTTCGCGGACCTCCTCGACGCGGTCGAGCATCGCGGCGAGCGCTTCACCATCGTTCGACGTGGTCGAGCCGTGGCTCACCTCGAACCGATGACCGCGGGTGCCGGCCGGGACGTGAAAGCGCTCCGTCGCGAGCACGTCCCGGATGCGAAGTGGCGTTCGGACCTCGAGGAGCTCCGAGCACTCCTCGAGCGCGAGGCCCGCGGGTGACGCGCCTGCTCCTCGACACGACCTTCCTGATCGACCGCGAACGCGGCGACCCCGGGATCGACGACCTGATCGAAGACGACGACGACGTCGCCGTTGCGGCCATCACCATCGCTGAGCTTCGCGTCGGCGCCCTCCTCGCGGATGGGCCACACCGTGCCGCGCGCGCCGCGCTGGTCGATCACGTCGTGGCCGAGATCCCGGTCCTCCCCTGCGGCATCGAAACGGCCGAAGCGCACGCCGAGCTCCTCGCGGCAGTCCGAGCGCAAGGTCGGCCCCGAGGTGCGCACGACCTGATGATCGCCGCAACCGCGCGAGCGGCGGGAAGAACGGTCGTCACTGCCGGCGCGTCCGCGTTCATCGACCTCGCAGGCGTCGCCGTTCGCTCCCACTGACCTCGTGCGCCCTCGATGGCCTTCGTGCTGATCGACCAGTACGCGGTGCTGGCCGCGATCGGGTTCACGCTGTTCGGGATCGGCCTCGGGTTCTACGCCACGCCCTCGACCGACGCGGCGATGTCCAGCGTCCCGACCGAAGAGGCCCGTTCCGCGGCCGGGCTCTACAAGATGGTCTCCTCGCTGGGGTCGGCGTTCGGCGTCGCCATCTCCGAGGCGATCTACCCGGCCGGCGCGCACGTGCCGGCGCACCTTGTGCCCCACATCTTCTGCGGTCGCCAGGACAACATCTCGATGTGCTTCGGCGGTGGTCTCGCACTGCTCTTCAACGTGTTCATCTGCGTGATCGCGCTCATCTCGATCATGGTCGGCGTCCCCACGACCCAACCCGAGCCCGAGCGCTGTGCGCGGCCCGAGATTCACGCCCGCCCGAGGCTGGGCAGCTGATCGCCGGCGAGCTCGGCGGCAGCAGGTTGGCGATCATGTTGACCGTGATGGCGAGAATCACCGCACCGAACGGCTACGCCACGAGCGCGTGGCCCAGGACTGCGCGCCGGATCAGATTCGTTTGGATGTCGGTGTCGGAGACTTGAAATGTCATGCCGACGGTGAACGCCACGTATGAACCGCCCTGGGTTCCTTGGAGGCTCCTGACCTTGGAAGCGAGGACGCTCCTATTGGCTGTCAAGTCCTGATTCGAGGGTGCGGTACAGCTGGCGGGCGATGTAGCGCTTGAGGCAGCGGCGGATCTCACGGTCGGTCTTGCCCTCGGCGCGTCGCCGTTCGAAGTAGGCCTTGGTTGCGGGGTCGTGCCGTTGGCGTTGGATCGCGATGATGTGCAGCGCGCAGTTGAGGTGACGGTCGCCGCGCCGGTTGAGTCGGTGGCGGGTCGTCATCCCGGAAGACGCGGGCAGCGGTGCGGCCCCGGCGAGCATCGCGAACGCGCCGTCGTTGTGGACGCGTCCCTGATGTGACCAGACAACGAGTGCGGTGGCGGCGACGACGGGACCGACGCCGACGAGCTCGAGGATGTCGGGACGCCATGCTTTGACGAGTTCTTCGATGCGGCGCTGGTGTGCGTCGGCCTCAGCGCGCAGGTCGCGGATCCGACGAGCGAGGCCACGCATGGCTTCGGCGGTGGCGGTGATCGATGCATCGCCGGTCGGGCGCCAACGAGTGCAGGTGTCGACGATCTGGGTGGTGGTCTTGCCGCGGAGGCGCTCGGCGAGCTGTTCGGTGCAGGTGACGGCGAGCGAGACGAGCTGCCGTTCGGTGTCGCCGGTCATCTCAACCGCCGAGCGTCGTGCGACGAGCAGGGCAGCTAGGGCGTCGCGATCGCCGGCGTTGCGGGGCGTGGCCAGGTCGTTGCGGCCGAGGGCTTCGCGGGCGACGCGCAGGGCGTCGAGGTCGTCGGTCTTCTTGCCCATGCGGCGTGCTGGCCGGGCCGGACTGTCGATCTCGCGGACGTCTTCACCGACGGCTTGGAGCCACGTGGCCAGCCCGCGACCCCAGCTGCCGCATCCCTCAATGACCCAGCAGCGGGTGCCGGCGTGCTGTTGCGCGCTGCGGAGCAGCGCGGCGAAGCCGTCGGGATCGGCGCTGCTGGTGCGACTGTCGTGGTGCTTGCCGGTGTCGGCCGCGACGAACGCGGCGGTGTGGGTGTGCTTGTGCGGGTCGACACCGATGACGATGTCGACGCTGTCCGCGAGGATGGTCATGACGCTGCTCTCCTTGATCGGGTGGCGTTGCGGGTCCGGTCGATCTCGGGGCTGCAACAGATCTGTGATGGGACACGCCCTCGCAGTCGAGATGCGGAGGGCGGTCAAGCTCCTGATCAGGTCAACGTGCTCCCGGGACCGGCCGGGTCCGGTGCGCGTCGTCGACAAGTCCTATTGGAGGCACGAAGCCAATGGAGTCACGGGTCAGACGACGCCACACCAGTCCCAACCGAACCACGACCGTTCAGGCCGCGGGGTGACCATCACAGCCGCGGGGTGACCATCACAGATGGAGTCATGGCAGGCACTGGAGTGCGGCGGAAGCCGCAGAAGTACCCGGAGGAGCTGCGCGAACGCGCGGTGCGGATGGTGTTCGAGGTCCGGGAGCGGACGGGCGAGAAGCATGGCGTGATCTGGCGCGTGGCGCGTGAGCTGGGCATCGGGACCGAGTCGTTGCGCGGGTGGGTGCGCCAGGCGGAGATCGACACGGGTCGCCGTGCCGGGACCTCGACCGCGGATGCGGAGCGGATCGCGGCGTTGGAGAAGGAGGTCCGTGAGCTGCGCCGCGCGAACGACATCCTCAGGTCCGCGCGGCCCGGGTCACGAGCTCGTTGCTCCTGGGCGTCCCGCTCCTGACGACCGCCGTCCCGCGCGCCGCGGCGGCGACGTCGCCACCGGCCGCCGCGACGCT